>JAAXXJ010000059.1 GCA_013334545.1 Nitrospirota bacterium
AATACCTCGGGGTTACGCAGGCGCGTCTTGCCAACGAAGCGGCGCTGCAGGACCGGAACCGGACGCGGCAGGAGACGGTGTTCAACGTCGTTAAGGCATACTACGGCCTGCTGCTCGCGAACGAGTACGACAAGGTGGCACAGCAGTCGCTTGAGACGAGCGCGGCGAACGTGAAGCTGGCCGAAGCGCGGTTCAAGGCAGGCGCGGTGCTCCAGTCCGACCTGCTCCGCGCCAAGGTGCAGCTTGCCGAAGTGAAGGAGATGGCGACCCGGGCAGGGAATAGCGTGAAGCTCGCTGCGGCGAACCTCAACTTTGCCATGGGCGTGCCCCAGGGATCGGCATACGAGGCCCAGGGGACGCTGTCGGTCCAGGAACTGAAGGAAGACCTGGACAGCATGATCAGCGAGGCACTGTCACTGAGGCCGGACCTCGTGTCCCTGGACCGCAACCGGAAGAACGCCGAAACGAACGTCAAACAGGCGCGTACCGACTATATCCCGAGCCTGAACCTGATGGGCCAGGTGGATTGGAACAGCGACCGGCCCGTGGGGAACGACGCGAAGAGCTGGGGCGTCATGGCCGTGCTGCAGTGGAACCTCTTCGACGGCCTGGTGACCACATCGCGGGTCCGCGAGGCCTCGGCTGCGGCCGGGAAAATGAAGGCTCTGGAGGAGCAGATGCGGTCGGGTGTTCAGCTCCAGGTGAGGCAGGCATACTATAACTTCTCGGCATCGAAGGAGCGGATCGCTGCCACGGCATCGTCGGTGCAGGAGGCGGAAGAGGGCTTGAGGATCGTGCAAAAGCGGTACGAGGTCGGCATGACAACTTTCTTTGACGTGCTTGGCGCGGAGAACGCGCTGATCCGGTCAAGGACCAACGCTCTCCAGGCGCTGTACGACAACAACGTCGCCCAGGCCGAACTGAAGCTGGCGGCAGGCATATTGTGACAGAATTTAAGAAGAACAGAGCAGCGTCTGACGAGACCAGGGAGAACCAGTCATGATCAATCTCCATACCATCGAAAACAGGCTCAAAGAACTCGATAAGAAAGTGCTTTTCGCCGGGATCGCCATCATTACGCTCGCAGTGATCGCGGGCATCGGTTACCGGATCCTCGGGAAGCAGGGCGGCCCTGCCGGAGCGCCCTCATCTGGGGAATCCATCGCGGTCCCGGTCGTCATGGCTGAGCCGCGTATCGTCGAATCCGTGGTGACCGCGGCCGGGGCGCTGAACTCGAAGAACTCCTCGATGCTCTCGGGCAAGGTGATGGGCAGGGTGGTCGCGCTCAACGTCCACGAGGGCGACCAGGTGGCCGAAGGCAGGCTCCTGATGAAGATCGAAAGCGGCGAGATCACGGCCCAGGTGATCCAGGCCCAGGCAGCGTACAATAATGCGAAACTCCAGTATGACCGGATCAAAAGCCTCTATGATGCACAGGCATCGACACAGATGGAGATGGACCAGGCGACGCTCGGGTTCGAGACGGCGCAGGCAGGTCTCCGGGCGGCGAAGGCCATGGAAAGCTACACGATCATCACGGCGCCCATCTCCGGCCAGATCGTGGAGAAGCGGATCAACCTGGGTGAAATGGCAATGCCCGGCCAGCCCCTCATCAAGATCGAGGACAACAGGAATCTGAGGCTCGAGGTGACGGTGAGGGAGCAGGACATCCTCCAGATCCGGCCCGGCGCGGCCGCCACGGTGCAGATAGACGCCATGCCCGGCAAGGATATCGCCGGCACGGTGTCCCAGGTCGTTCCCGCTTCCGACATACGGACCCACTCGTTCATTGTGAAGATCGACATCCCCGCTGACAAAGGGCTCATCACCGGCATGTACGGCAAGGCGTTCTTCACGATCGGCAAGCACGAGGCCATCATGGTGCCGAAGACGGCGGTGGTGGAGATGTCCGGCATCCCCGGCGTGTATATCCTTTCCGGCAGTGAGACCGCCCTGTTCCAGATGGTCCAGCTCGGCGCCGATCACGGTGACCAGGTCGAAGTAGTGACGGGCCTGAAGAAGGGCGACAGGGTCGTCGCGGACCAGAAGGGCGGGCGGCTCGAGGGCAGGAAGATCAGCGTTGCGGGGAAGTAGAACAGCAGCGCTGAGTGCCGAATGCGGATTGAAAACCCAAAACGGTTCAATGCCTGATCCCGCGCGCGCATCTGCGTAATATGCCGATCAAAAGGTGTAATACATGAAACTGAATATCAGCGGCAAGATAACCCAATACTTCATCAACTCCCAGCTCACGGTCCTGCTCATGGCGGCCACGGCGATCCTGGGGCTGTTCGCGCTCGCGTTCACGCCGCGCGAGGAGAATCCCCAGATCGTGGTCCCCGCAGCGAACGTGATGGTGATGATGCCGGGCGCGCGGGCCCAGGAAGTGGAGGAGCTGGTCAGCAAGCGGCTTGAGTCCAAGCTCTGGGAGATTCCCGGCGTGGAGGACGTGTATTCCGTCTCCATGAACTCCCTGGCCGTGGTGACGGTGAAGTTCTTCGTGGGGCAGGACAAGGAACGCTCCATGGTGAAGCTCTACGACAAGATAATGTCCAACATGGATTTCGCCCCTCCCGGCGCGTCCCAGCCGCTGGTAAAGCCCATCGATGTGGA
>JAAXXJ010000060.1 GCA_013334545.1 Nitrospirota bacterium
AGCCCATCGATGTGGAGGATGTTCCGATCGTTGCCGTGACGTTCTCGCCCGCGCCGGGGGCCGCCTATGACGACGCGCAGCTCCGGCTCGTGGCGGACCACGTGTTGGACGAGCTCCGGAAGGTGCCCGGTGTGGGTACGACCACGGTCATCGGCGGCCGGAGCAGGCAGGTGCGCGTCATGCTCGACCCGATGCGCATCGCGGGCTACGGCCTGTCCCCGCTCCAGATCGCCCAGGCGATCAACGTTTCGAACGCGAACCTCATGTCCGGCGAACTGGAACAGGGGGACCGGAAGCTCTCGCTCGAGACGGGCGGGTTCTTTACCACGGCGGCCGATGTAAAGAACGCCGTGGTTGGTGTTGCGAACGGCAAGCCCGTATACCTGGGCGACGTCGCGGACATTACCGACGGGTTCGAGGAGACGACGAAGCTGACGAGGATCGCCTTCGGGGCCGGTCATCATGAGCACCAGAACGGGCACGGGTCGGTTCAGGCGCACCCTGCGCAGGCCGGCGAACGTCCTGCCGTGACCGTGGCGCTGGCAAAGCGCCAGAAGCTGAACGCCGTGAAGATATCGGACCAGATCCTGGCAAAGCTTGAAGAGCTCAAGACGTCCCAGGTCCCGCCGGGCATCGATCTGACCGTGACCCGGAACGACGGAAAGACCGCCAACGACGCGGTGAACGAACTGGTGTTCCACCTCGCGGTCTCGATCATCGTGGTCATCATCCTGCTCTATTTCGCCCTCGGTTGGCGCGAGGCGGCCATCGTGGCGCTGGCCATCCCGCTTACGCTGTTCATCACCCTTGCGATCGGCATGTTGTTTGGCCAGACGATCAACCGGATCACGCTGTTCGCGCTCATCCTTTCTCTGGGCCTGCTGGTGGACGACGCCATCGTGGTGGTGGAGAATATCCACCGGCATTACCAGCTTCAGCAGCACTCGCGGCTTCAGGGCGCCATCCTGGCTGTGAACGAGATCGGCATGCCCACGATCCTGGCGACCTTTACCGTGGTCCTGGCCTTCATTCCCATGGCCTTCGTCACCGGCATGATGGGGCCCTACATGAAGCCGATACCCTTCAACGTTCCTGTGGCCATGGTCACTTCGCTCTTTGTCGCGTTCATCGTGACGCCCTGGGCGAGCTACCGTCTGATGAAGGGTGAAGATCACGCAGGGCACGCCCAGCCGCTGGAAGAAACGAAGATATTCAAGGCCTATAAGAAGGTGCTCGGCCCGCTCCTCGAGAGCACCGGCAAACGCAGGGTGTTCATGAGCATCATCATCGGGGTGTTCCTGGCCATGATGGCCTTTCCGGCGGTGCAGTGGGTGAAGTTCCGCATGCTGCCGAAGGCGAACAAGAACACCTTCCTGGTCTCGATCGACATGCCCGCGGGCACGGCGCTGGAGAACACGGACCGCGCGGCCCGCGCCGTGGGGGACTATCTCCGCCGTCTCCCCGAGGTCAAGGATTATGAGTCCTTTGTCGGTATGGGCTCAGTGATAGATTTCAACGGCCTGCTCCGGGGCGGCGCGTTCCGCGAGGCGAGCCACTTTGCCGATATCCGCGTGAACCTGATAGATAAGGAAGAGCGGTCCCGCTCAAGCGAGAAGCTGGTGCTCGCGATACGGCCGGACCTCGGCAAGCTCGCGAAAGAACTAGGCGCGAACATCAAGCTCGTGGAGGACCCCCCGGGACCCCCGGTCCGCGCCACGGTCGTGGCGGAGATCACCGGCCCGGACTACAACAAGCAGCGGGAGATAGCCGGTGACATACGTGCGCTCTTCGCGAAGACCGCCGAGGTCGTGGACATCGACGACAGCGTGAAGGAGAAACAGGAAAAATACCAGTTGGTCGTGGACAAGGAGAAGGCTGCCCTTTCGGGCATCTCAACGGAGCAGATCGTCCAGACGATGCGCATGTCCGTGGCGGGCATGGCGGTCTCGACTCTGCACAAACCCGAGGCGAAGAACCCCATCGCCATCTTCCTGCGGCTCCCCAAGGGGGAGCGCGCGGGGCTGTCGGACCTTGACAAGGTGTTCGTGTCCGGACCGCAGGGGAACCAGGTCCCGTTGTCTTCTTTGGTAAGGACAGTGCGCGTAGAGATGGACAAGGCCGTTTACCACAAGAACCTCGAACCCGTGACCTATGTGTACGGCGAGATGGGGGACCGCAGCCAGGTCTACGCCGTGATCGACATGATGAAGCATCTCTGGAAGCACCCGCTGCCGAAAGGATACAAGATCAAGTGGGATGGCGAGATGAAGCTCACGCTCGATGTCTTCCGCGACCTCGGGGCGGCCATGGGCGTGGCGCTCATCGCAATCTACCTCCTGCTGGTCGGCAGGTTCCGGTCCTTCACGATCCCCGTGGTCATCATGGCGGCCATCCCCCTCTCGATGATCGGCATCATGCCGGGCTTTGCCATGACGGGCGTGTACTTCAGTGCGACATCGATGATCGGGGTGATCGCCTTGGCGGGCATCGTGGTTCGGAACTCCATCGTGCTGCTGGAGTTCATCCTGGACAAGAAGAATGAGGGCATGCCCCTCAGCCAGGCGCTCATCGAGGCGGGCGCCATCCGGACGCGGCCCATCGTGCTCACGGCGGCCGCGGCCATCCTCGGCTCGGCGGTGATCGTCACCGACCCGGTCTGGTCCGGCCTGGCGCTGGCGCTCATCTTCGGGATGCTGGCATCAACGGCCCTGACCCTGGTGGTGATACCGCTCTTCTATTTTATGATCGAGAGGAAGCACTGGGAAACGGTGTGACCAAGACAGGGGGACGCGGAGGCCGGGAGATGCGGGGAAAAGGCACAAGGGGACAAGGAGGCAATATGTCCAACACATGCGTAAGCGTTTCGTGCAAGGAATGGATCAGCACGGTAACGATCGATAATCAGCCGAACAACTATCTGGACAAGGATATTCTCGCTGATATGAACAGGACCGTCAGCGAGGTCCATGGATCGCAGGTGGACCTCCGGGTGGTGCTGTTCACGGCAAAGGGCCGGAACTTCTCGGCCGGCATCGACTATGCCGCACTGGCCGCGATGACGAAGGAGGAGGCCGGGCATTTTGCCGAGGTCGGGTACAGCCTGCTGAAGCACATCGAGGCGCTGCCGGTCCCGGTCATCGCTGCGGTGAAGGGCGAGACCACGGGCGCCGGACTGGGGCTCGCACTGGCCGCGGACATCCGCATCGCATCGTCGGACGCGGTCTTCTCGTTCCCCGAAGCGCGGCTTGGCCTCCCGCCTGTCTTCGGCTCCTCCCAGCGGCTGTACAAGACCGTGGGTGTGGGCAGGGCCAAGGAGCTGCTGTTCACCGGCAGGACCGTGGACGCCGAAGAGGCGCTCAGAATCGGGCTGGTAAATGCCGTGGTCCCCGTGGATGCGCTCGATGCGGAAGCGGAGCGGCTCGCGGCACGGATCGCGGGGAACAGTCTGAGCTCGCTCAGGTCCATCAAGATGCTGATCAACTTCGGATTGAGCGAAGGGTATGAGACAGGCCTCAAGGAAGAGGTGGCGGCGTTCAGCGAGGCGTTCAATCCCGACACGAAGCAGTGGGAGAGACTATAAGATCATTGCAGATTTCGGATCTCGGATTGTGGATTGAAATCTGAAAATCAACAACGGAGGGTCATTATGTACATCGCAAACAGCAAGACGTGGTACCTGGAACGGCTGATCAGGCTCATAGCCGGCATATTCGTGCTCGGGAGCGTGCTCCTGGGCCTGTTCGTGCAACCGGGATTCTTCGCGTTCACGGGCTTTGTGGGCCTCATGCTCATGATTTTTGCCTTGACAGGGTTCTGTCCCATGAGTATTATTCTCTACGCTTTCGGCGCGCGCGAGCGCTGCCGTTGTTGATCGAAGGAAGGAAGGAGACACTACAATGCCGTTCTATGAATACCTGTGCGATGCCTGCGGCAAGGAGTTCGTCCTGCTGCAGTCCATGACGACGAAGGAAGCGGACACCGTCTGCCCCTATTGCAGCGAGAAGAGGTCCAAGAAGCTCATGTCCAAGTTCTCATCGCTCGGCACCGGCGACCACTCGGTCTGCGGTCTCGGCTCCGGCGGTTTTGGAGGCGGCTGAGGCTCCTGATCGGTCCGCCGTGTGCGGACAATGACCATGACAGCCCGGGTACCGAAAGGTCCCCGGGCTTTCTTTTTTTTTCTGTCTGTGCTACCCTCGCCATACCGTAGGATCAATGTCTTGCCAGACCTTTGACCATGGCCGAACACCCGCTGACCAAGACCACCCCTGTCATAGACCGCGAGAAGATCATCATGCCGCGGTACAAGGTCCTGCTGCATAATGACGACGTGAACACCATGGAGCATGTCCTGGAAGCGCTCAGGAAGGTTTTCAATTTTGAAGATCAGGAGTGTGTGCGCATCATGATCGAAGCGCACAACAACGGCATGGCGCTCTGCACGGTAGAGCCCCTGGAGCAGGCAGAGCATCACCGGGACCAGCTCATTTCGTTCTCGCTGGTGGCGACGATCGAGCCGGAGTAGCTGGCTTGTACGGCGTGCTGAATGAATAAGTAGAGGTGTGGAACGAAGAATAAAGAAGAGCATTTGGCCAGGACAAGCAGGAACCACGACCGTGGAACCGCGAAAGCGCAAAGGTCGCGAAGTACATCATTATTTCTTTGATTTAAACCAGGAAGAATATTTGCTTACCTTCGCGTACTTCGCGACTTAGCGGTGAAAAGATTCTTGCTGTTTTGGGCGCAAATTGATCTTTGTTACCAAGGCCATGCAAAAGCACAAGATCCTCATAACCTGCGCCAAGGGCATCCCAACCTTCCTGAAGAGCGAACTCCTCGCTTTCGGTTTTCCCGTCCTGTCCGAGGCCGTTGCCGGCGTCGAGACCGAAGGGAACCTTGACGACACGCAAAAACTGAACCTGTTCCTCCGTACTGCGCACCGCGTGCTCTTAGTCCTGAAGGAGTTCGAGGCGAATGACGCCGATGCCCTCTACCGGGAGCTGTCGCGCATTGCCTGGGAGGAGCTCATCCCGGCTGACGGGTACGTGTGCGTGACTTCGAGCGTCGAGACGCCGGCGATCCGGGACACGCGCTTCGCCAGCCTCAGGTGCAAGGACGCTATCGTTGACCGGATCAAGGAGAAGCGCGGGACAAGGCCCGATTCGGGACCCGAACGCGGCCGGAGCGTGGTGCATCTGTACTGGAAGGAAAACCGCTGTACCGTATACCTCGACACGTCGGGGGAATCGCTTTCCCGCCGCGGCTACCGGAAGATCCCGCTTGCGGCGCCGATGCAGGAGACGCTGGCTGCTGCCGTCGTGCTGGCAACTGGCTGGCAGGGAGAGAGAAGCTTTGTCAATCCCCTGTGCGGCAGCGGGACCCTAGCCATCGAAGCGGCGCTCATCGGCCTGGACCGCGCGCCCGGCCTGCTTCGGGGGAACTTCGGATTCATGCACGTCCCGGGATACAACGAAGCCTTGTGGCAGGAACTTCGCGAGGCAGCGCGGAAACGGTCGAAGAAGGAATTTATCGGAAGGATCATCGCAACAGACATCGATCCTGCCGCGATCGAAGGGGCGAAGAAGAACGCAGCAACAGCCGGCGTGGAGCACCTCATCGAGTTCGCTGCCTGCGATTTCAGCGAGACGCCTGTGCCTGAGGGCGGCGGTGTCGTTGTGATGAACCCGGAGTACGGCGAGCGGATGGGCGATGCGGCAAAGCTCGAATCGGTCTATAGAGGCATCGGTGATTTCCTAAAACAGAAGTGCCAGGGATATCGCGGATACGTCTTCACGGGAAACGCAGTGCTCGGGAAAAAGGTGGGTCTCAAACCGAAGCGGAGCCTTCCGTTCTGGAACAGCGGGATCGAGTGCAGGCTCCTCGAGTATGAGCTGTATGACGGGAGCAGAAAGAAGCAGACGCGATGATCTTCGCTCTTCGGGCGAAATCACGGCGGACACTTGGCGCACACGGACGTGAAGAGGGCCGTGCTCAGGTACCGGTCGCCCCGGTCGGGCAGGATGACGACGATGGTACCGGAACCGATCCGCTTCGCCATCTCGAGGGCGCCCCAGACCGCTGCGCCGCTGCTCATGCCCACGAAGAGACCTTCTTTCAGCGCGAGCTGGCGCGTGGTTGTGAAGGCGTCGTCGTCGGCCACATTGATCTTCTCGTCGGCGAATGAGGGATTGTAGTTCTTCGGGACAATGGACTCCTGCATGTTCTTGAGCCCCTGGATCTTGTGGCCCAGGTTTGGTTCAACGCCGATGACGCGGATGCGGGGATCGTGCTCCCTGAGCCGCTTGCCCGCGCCCATGAGCGTGCCGGTGGTGCCCATGCCCGCGACGAAGACATCGAGCTTTCCTTTGGTCTGCTCGATGATCTCCCTGCCCGTTGTCTCATAGTGGGTGCGGATGTTCGCGGGGTTGTCGAACTGGTTCGGCATAAAGTACTTAGTGCCTGCTTCGTCCATCATGCGGCGGGCCATTTTGATGGCGCCGTCCGTGCCTTCGCAGCCGGGCGAGAGGATCAGCTCGGCGCCGAAGGCCTCGAGGACCTTGCGGCGCTCCAGGCTCACGCATTCGGGCATGGTGAGGACCACCTTGTAGCCCAGGGCCGCTCCCACCATGGCGAGGCCGATGCCCGTGTTGCCTGACGTGGCCTCGAGGATGGTGTCGCCCTTCCTGATGCGGCCGGTCTGCTCAGCGTCCCTGATCATGCCCAGGGCGATGCGGTCCTTCACCGAGCCGCCGGGATTGTTTCCCTCGAGCTTTGCCAGGACCGTTACGCGCGGGTTCGGGGAAAGCGATTCCAGCTTCACGAGGGGTGTATTGCCGATGCTGTCGAGAACTCCCATACATGATCCTTTCCGGAGAAGAGCGCTTCCGGGAGTATATAGCAGATTTTGAGGCAATTGAACAGGGAAAATCGAACATGGTCGATCCGCATACGCTCCCACAGATGACCTGCCGGCCCGGATGCGGGGCCTGCTGCATCGCACCGTCCATATCCAGTCCTCTTCCCGGGATGCCGCAAGGAAAACCGGCTGGTGCGCATTGCGTTCAGCTCCTGGCGGACCTCTCCTGTGCGATCTATGGCAGCCCTGAGCGGCCGTCGGCGTGCGCGTCCTTTCCGGCCATGGCTGAACACTGCGGCACGAACAGGGAAGAGGCCCTCGGCCTGCTTGAAGAACTCGAACGGCTGACCAGGACCGGTCCGGGCCAAGTAGGACTCCTATGAGCATATGGCGTATCATCGACAGCGGCCCGGCAACAGCCAGCCGGAACATGGCCCTGGACGAAGAACTTCTCCGAGAAGCTATTAGCCCAAGCGCTCTTCCTGTGCTTAGGTTCTATACCTGGTCCCCAGCCGCGGTTTCGCTCGGCAGGTTCCAGGACCAGGAACGGGCAGTGAACGCAGACGCCTGCAGAAGACGCGGGATCGACATCGTGCGTCGCATCACCGGCGGCAGGGCCGTGCTCCACTGCGACGAGCTCACTTACAGCATCATAGCACGCAGCGACAGCGACCTTTTTCCGAACGACATTCTCGGCACGTACAAGGTGATCGCGGCCGGCCTTCTCGCGGGACTGCGCGAGCTCGGCATCGCTGCCGAGATGGTGTCGCGTTCCGGACGGCACGCGGGGATGGTGAAAAGCAGCCCCCAGGAGCCTGCCTGTTTTTCCTCTCCGTCGTGGTATGAGATCCTGGTGAAGGGGAGGAAGATCATCGGGAGCGCCCAGCGGCGCGTGGGCGGTGCTTTTCTCCAGCACGGCTCGATTCTCATCGGGTATGATCCTGTGCTCGAGGCCGAGGTCATCCCCGGAGGCGGCATGAGGGACGCCGTGACCTGCATCAGGACGGAACTAGGCAGGGAGGTAGGGCCCGACGAAGTGAAACAGGCATTCCGCGAAGGGTTCGTCCGGGCATTGGGAATGACGTTTCAGGAAAGGATCGTCGATTGCAGGAACTCGCCGAGGACTTGACTGCTTATCGTGGGTGAGCAGGACCGTGCATGGTGGCCGAAAGAACAGCCCGGCATTTCCCCGGACGATCTGCAGTCGACAACTAGGACGGCCCGGGTGATGATAGGCAGGATAGTGCTGAGCGTTGTTTCAAAAGCATATGGGTACCAAGGGAAAGAAATGACAGCTATCTTCGCTAGGACCCGGCAGCGGTCACCGGATATCTGCGGAATGCCGCTGAGGAACGGAAACTGGCAGCAATGGTGGAGGCAGCATTCATTGCGGAAGAAAAAGGAGATTCTCAATAATTAATTCTGTATGACCATTACAAGGGACCTCCTGAGCATATCATGGACCTTTACTGCTCATACCGCGAGCCACCATGGGTTTGGTTCATAACCATAACGTCTGTGCTTCCCTTTTGACACGGCGTGGCACCGATGATTTTCTGGGCTGCGAACAGCGGCAGAGATCGCTGGGTACCACACAGCATCCGTAGGACCTGATTCCGATGGGTGACTGGTGCAGTAGATATATCGACACCGAAACTGATAAAACTTCGGGTGCGGCAGGGATGCCTTATGATGATTGTTTTCTCTTGACGGTGCCCTTTATAGGTGACCCCCAATACGCCTTTGTTTTATTGCCCGCTCCTTTTCGCTACTTTCTGCAATACCCTAAAATACCCTAGCATAATTTGCTCTTTTATGCTATCTTAACAATAAAATATCATATTGAACAAATTTCCTAGATGCACATGATATTACTATAGAATCCGCCTGTATCTTGCATTAAGTTTCTTTTGAGGATCAGGTTTTCCCGACAAAGCCAAACCCGTCGTGAGGCGGGGACGGAAAGCAACGGGTCTTGAAGGATTGAGATAGCCGGGCTGCCGAAGGATGATTTCTTTGGCATGCCCGGCTTTTTATTTTTTCGCGTATCCGGATTTGCCCATCGACCAGGCAAGCGGAGGGTGCATGTTACTGACTACTATATTCGAGACTATTACAGCACCGCGCAATTACCGGAGAAGAGTTGTAACGGCTAATGGAAGGGAACCCCGTGAACCAGGGAAAATGACGCATGAGTCATTATATCGGACAACGCTCGATTTAATAGGGGAGTGCGTACATGTAATTGACAGGGATTTTAGAATTCTTGTGTTCAATGAGGAGTTGAAGCGATGGTGTAGGAGTTTGGGATTAGATACTGAGGTTGTCGGTCATTCGATGCATGAGAATTTTCCTTTTTTAACTGCTACGGTGCTTGAAGAATATCAAACGGTGTTCGATACTGGCAAAACCCTCATTACCGAAGAAAATACTACGGTAGCAGGCAGGGAATATATTACTGAAACACGAAAGATCCCTGTTATGGAAGGGGACAAAGTCGCTGCAGTAATAACCGTTATTAAAGACATAACCGAGCGCAGGAACGCGGAAAAAGCTTTGCTGGAGAGCGAAAATCGCTATAGGATGCTGTTTGAAAGCGCCGGAGACGCAATTTTCATCATAGATACTGAAGGGGAGAAAACAGGACAAATTGTGGCTGCCAATCGTGCAGCAGCAGATATGCACGCATATACGGTTGACGAGTTATTAGCCATGAACATAACGGATCTTGATACGCCCGATGCCGCATTAGAGGCTCCGGACCGGATTAAGCAAACGCTGAGCGGGAGTTGGATCAAAGCGGAAATTACCCATCGCAGGAAGGACGGCACCGTTTTTCCTGTAGAGATCAGCGCCGGATCTGTTGAAATTGGAAATCATAAATATATTCTGGCGTTTGATAGAGACATCAGTAAACGCAAGAAGCTGGAAGAGAAACTTCAGGCTTTATCATTAACTGATGAACTTACGGGTCTTATGAACCGCAGAGGCTTCTTTTCTTTGGCTGAACAGCAGTTAAAGTTATCGAATCGCCTGAAGAGAGGATTATTCATTCTTTATATCGATTTGGATAATCTGAAAAGGATCAATGATACCCTTGGGCATAAGGAAGGCGATCTCGTGTTAATCAAGACCGCCAATATACTCAAAGAGTGTTTTCGCGAGGCTGATGTGATTGCTCGTATCGGTGGGGATGAGTTCGTGGTCATGCTCATGGGAAGCGTTGAGAACAATATTAAGGACCTAACCGCTCGTCTACAAAAAAATCTTGAGCAATACAATCGAAGAAACAACCATAGCTATGAACTTTCATTGAGTGTTGGCGTAGCGTTTTACGATCCAAAATGTCCTTGTTCTCTTGATGAATTGCTTGGCCATGGTGATAAAATGATGTATAAGGAAAAAAATCAGAAACAGAAGTTAAAGCTCTAGTCATTATTGTTTACTTCCAACCGTCCCCTGAAAAATGGACGCCTAATCAAGTTGTATTTGGATTGTAGGGGGCCGCCGATTGAAGACAAAAAAGGATCAGACGTAACTATGTGAGATACCCACGTCCCCGCTCCCCCGCACGCCTACGGTCATCGATAATAAAAGAATGGTGAAAAGATGTCAGCTAAGGAAGAAGTATGCGGGAGAATATTGTTTTTGGCCGTGCTCGGATTCATGTTTGGATTGGCTTGGTGGAGCTACGATATTGCGATGTCGTTGAAACATGGTTCTTGGACTGCCATGCATTTTGGTGACCTGCTGTTAAAAATAGGGCTCAAACGTATTGTCAGATGGGTATACCATCAAAACGACTGTATAGCGTTGAGTCTGGTGCTCAAATATATTCTCGATATGTCTTCCTGTTTCACTATCGCGCGTTTCTGTCAGGGCAGCCAGGCATTGAATGGTGAAATTCTGCATCGCCACCAGGTCCTTGTTACGGGATTTGACG
This sequence comes from Nitrospirota bacterium, assembly GCA_013334545.1. Taxonomy (GTDB): domain Bacteria; phylum Nitrospirota; class UBA9217; order UBA9217; family UBA9217; genus JAAXXJ01. The sequence continues at coordinate 10,797 of JAAXXJ010000060.1, forward strand.
GTCTGCTCTTCTCGCCAGTATTTGACGAAGGTGAGCAGGGAGAAGTTGCTGACGAGGGTCACGAGGGGTACAAGGGG
>JAAXXJ010000342.1 GCA_013334545.1 Nitrospirota bacterium
AGTGAGCAGGATAATGGCGATGCCGTAGTTTCTCGTGATGAAGAAGAACTGCTCCATGAGCCAGAACATGGGCTTGGCCAGAACGCCGAACCACCCATAGTCCACCATCTGTTCGAGGCCCTTGCCGTAGGCCTTAAGGAGGTTGAAGCTCTTGGGTCCGGCGTAGAGCGTGAAGGTCTGCGACTCCGGCTTGTCCTTGACCAGCAGCTCCGTGGAGAGCAGGTCGCCGATCTCCTTCGGCGCGGGCGTTTTTTTCGTCGTGACGATCCCCGGGGCGTCGGAGATCAGGGTCGCCGTGAAGTACTTGTCTTCCTGGCCGAACCAGCCGATCGCTCCCGTATGCTGCAGCTCGACCTTGATGCTGTCGGACTTCTCCACAATGGTCTTGCCGTCCACGAGCGCGGCGATGCCCACGCGGCTTGCGGCGTCCGAGCTGATCTTGTCCGAGAGTCCGAAATCGGTGCCGAGCGCAAGCGCATAGCCGTCGAGACCTTTCGTGCTGACAAAGACGCCCACCTTGTACTCATCATGGTAGAACGTGAGCTTTTTCTCGACCGCGATGCCAGCCGGCCCTGTGTAGGTGAGGACCAGGGTCTGGGACTTCCGGTCCTTGTCCAGGCGGATGCTGTCCACATTCGGCCGGAACTCCACGGCAGCCAGGTTCCGCAGCTCCTTCTCGACCGGCGTCACCGTGAGCGGTGCGACCAGGTCCTCCGGCTTCACGCCTTCATACCGCGTGAAGAGCTCGACGTTCCCGAGGGGCTTCTTCGGCTTTTCTACCCTCTTCTCGCCTCCGAAGATCCTTTTCATGAGGACCATGAAGCCGACCTCTTCCTTGTCGGCCTCGCGGTAGTTCTTAAGCTCCCATTTCGTGATCACGCCGCCGGCGGTATTCACGACCGCCCTGATCACATCGGTATCGATGACGATGTCCCTGCCCTTGGCTGCCACTGCAATGGATTTGGCCACCGTTGCCGCCGGCTGCGGCTTGGGAGCCGGGGCCTTCTCGGCAACGGCCTCGCTTTGCGCGGTTTGCGGCTGCGGAGGCGCCTGCTCGACGGGCGAAGGCCCGAAGAAGCGAAGATAGACGACCAGGACGAGCATTGACAGGCCGATGGCCAGGATATACCTACGAGTTTCCATGGATCCTCCGAATTGCTAGATCACGTTAAATACAGATCAATAAATTAACCACAGAGACACTGAGGCACGGAGGAAATCTTCAAACCGATCACTGACAAGGACAAGATAGGGACCATTCGTTCTTCTCGAAGAATAAGCTTAGTGAAGCCCTTGTCGATCGATTCGCTTTTCTCTGTGTCTCTGTGCCTCCGTGGTAAAAAGAATGTGTTTTGACTTTCTACTTCACCGGGTCGTAACCGCCGGGATGGAAGGGATGACATTTGGCGATGCGCACCACCGTCATTCCGATGGCGGTGAGGGTCTTCTTCTTCTCGAATGCTTCGATCGCGTATTCAGAACAGGTAGGGACGAAACGGCAGGCAGGCGGACACAGGGGGGAGACGTACCGCTTATAGAGCCGGAGGAAAAAGAGTATGAGCGTCTTCACTGCTGGCCGCCTTCTGCTTTCGAGCCGATGATGGCGGATCTCTGGAGGACCTGCGTGACGGCCTTCAGGATCTGATCGAACTCGCGGTCCGCAAGCCCCTGCCGGGCCATGAAGACCAGGTCATACCCTGCAGCGATCCGGCCGAGGGCCTTCGTAATGCAGCTTCTGATCTGCCGCCGGAGCCGGTTCCGTTTGACCGCGTTCGCCAGCTTCTTGCTGACCGAGATGCCGACGCGGAAATTGCCTATTTCGTTCTTCCTATAAAAAAGAGAAAGACCGTCAGTTGACAGCCTTTTCCCGTTCATCGTCGCTACGAACTCTGTGTTCTTCCGTATGCGCTCGCTTTTGCGGTATGCGTACGGCATGGGAGGTTGTGCGCCGCCCGGTTAGACGGAGAGGCGCGTTCTTCCCTTGGCTCTCCTGCGGCTGATGGCCTTCCTGCCACCGGCGGTGCTCATCCGTTTGCGGAAACCCTGAGATCTTTTCTGCTTGAGATTGCTTTTTTGTGCTGTAGTTTCAGACATTTCCCTGCTCCTTGGAGATTTTGGATAGGGGCGTATTATAATCGAAACCATAAATAAGTCAAGGGAAAAACGGGCATTTCTTCGGCTGGGCTAGGACCGGCGGGCGGGGGGGGCAATAAAAAAGGCGGCCCGTAAGCCGCCTTTGGTAGAAACGATGTTGCCTGAAGATCAGAACGCGTACATGACGCCGAGGGTGACACCCGAGAACGTATCCTCTGTCTTGGACTTGTCCCCTTCGAAGGACTCGACCTTGTAGCCTAGGGTGCCGGAAAGGGCCTTGCTGAACTTGGCCTTTACGCCCAGCTCGAACTGCGTGCCGGGACTATCTTCCGTAAATCCCTGCTCTTCGTACTCGGTCATGAGGTATGCCACGCTGGCATAGACACCAAACATCTCGCTGAACGAATAGTTCCCGCGGAGACCGATCACCGGACCGCTTATATCAATCGAACCGGAATCGCTGCCGCCCGGAAAAGTGACTTTCCAGTCCATGGATGTGCTCCGGTATCCCACGTAAATCCCTACCTCGGGTATGAACATATACCCAACGGCAATATCGAGGTCATCTCTTTCGACCGTTATCTCTGCGGGTGCTTCTGTTTTCTCATAGTCCGTTACTGACATCAGGTAGGATGCCTCGAAGAACACATTGCTCGGGAGCGTTACCGAGATTGCCGGACCGATCAAAAGGGCGGCATCGAACTTGGTCGTTCCACCATCAACTGGGTCGGGGTCCTTGCTCTCCCAGCTGTTGTTCCATATCTTGATGCCCGCTTCCACTTTCACGTCGTCTTTCGCGAAGGCAAACCCGCTGCTCAGGACCATCAATGCTGCCAGAAATACGATAAAACGTTTCATAAAGATACCTCCTTGTGAGATGCGGGGAGAAGAGCCTCCAAACCGCTTTGAGTTAATTATAGTTTGAAAGTTGACCTTGTCAAGTGACAACAAAAAAAATATTTTATCTCCAGCGCGGCCGTGATGATAGTTCAACCACAATCACCATCACCATTCTTTTGCATATCAGTCATGGGACCGGAGGGCTTTTGCAGCTCTGCAAAGAGGTTTCGGCACCGATCCTTGGGAATATCAACCACTTACATTTTGGCATAAGGACTGCAATATAAAGGGCAGAAGCGAACGAAAAAGGAGGTAACGAACATGAAGAACTCAATCGCAAGAAAAGGTGCTTACATCGGAGCAGGGGCAGGGCTGGTGCTCTTCGCAATATTTGGACTTCTCCCGGGCAGCCTTCTGGGCGGCGCCATGGGCATCAATATCGCCGGCTGGATGTTCGGACTTCCG
>JAAXXJ010000061.1:0-12340 GCA_013334545.1 Nitrospirota bacterium
CCTTCCCCTCGATCACTGCCTTGATGGCGCGTCCGGCGCGCTGATGCATGCGGTAGTAAAGCTCGAAATCACCCACATCGAACTTCGCCTCATTGATATGGTAATGAAGCGTATCCTTTTCAGGCTCATCCACATGGTAGTGCAGTGCGATCTCCGTATCGAGCTTGGATATCGCATCGAACCATTCCCCTTGATACGCGTGATAAAGGGCCTCCCCGAAATAGAGGTCCTGCCGGTCACGGGGTGCGGTCGTTCCTGCCTGCGCCGAAGTTGCAAGGAATAGATACAGTATGAGAAAAATGATCGGCCTTTTCATGGTCTACCTGTCTTTAACGGTAATGCTTTCAGAAGCCAACGATACTTCCACGATCTTCGGAGCCACATCCTTGCTCATCCTGAAGCGCTCTTTTCTCTGGAAATCCGAGCCGCCGCTGGTCTTGCCGGAAACCTGGACCTCTAGGTCGTGATCGCCAATACGGACATTGCCGGTATAGATCTTCTGTACCCCGCCCTTCCGAAGGGCGTCCAGTTCCTTCAAGGTGTACACATGATGGGTGACCGGTTTACCGTCCATCTGGATATCAACCGAGTCGAGACGGAAGGTTTCGCCGGTCTTGAGCGATATAAATACCGAGACCTCTGTATTTGACGGATAGAGGAGCTTCTCTTCGAGCTTCGCCAGTTCGGCCGAAATGGAGAGGGCATCGCCCTTTATCTCCTGAACCTGTTCGTCAAGGCCTTTGACCTGTTCCTTGGAGATATCCTTCCCATAAGAGGCGCTCCCCATGAGAAGCACGGTGATCCCAAAAATAAGCGCTTTCCTGAAGTAATTCATTTTGCCCTCCTTAAGTCCTCTTGACTCTACACGGGGTCTAAGCCCTAAATTTGACCGATCAGGTTGATGAACAGCCCCTGGTGCTTGTAATCCAGCTGGGTCAGGTCGTCCGAGAATTTACCGAAGTTATAGCCGATCCCCATCTTGAGGTAATTGCCGAGACGGCGATAGATACCCACCAGCACCCCGGTCATCTTATCCTTTGCGTCAGGCAGATCGAGAACGCGCCCTTCTCCCATGACATCCCATTGGTGCACGAACATCCAGTCCACGCGAAGGACCGTAAGCTGCGCCCGGCTATCAAAGAACTTCTGCGATACGCGGTCCTCGCTCACTTGACCCAGACGGTAGGCGTATTTGCCGCCGACAGCCCACTGCTTTGTCAGGTCATACATAGCGTCTAGGGATAAGATGTGGCTCTTCTGGATGAAATCCGCTGCGGTATTGGTGACCGTCCCGGCAGACGTATTGGTGACCGTGTCGGTGACCTGTCCCAGGGTCGGGAGATTATAGAAGTAGGTATACTTGAACAAGGTGTTCAAGCGGTCGTTCATCACCGGCCGGTAGCCGTAGCCCAGCACCGCTTCCGTGTATTTGCCGTCATAGAATCCGCCCAAGGAGCTCTTGCTGTCGGCATAGTTCAGCTTCCCGAGGAGACGTGATGAAGGGTCTATCTGGTACTTGAACCCGGTCTTCATAAGCCAGCTGTCGATCTCCGCCGCGCCCGTGGTCATGTCAGGATTGATGGTCTCTGTCCTGTCTATGCGGTACTCGAACGCGGCGGTCCAGCTAAGCCTGATGTCACTGTAGCCTGCCCGCACTCCCGCCGCCTTCCGGTCAAGATGCGAAGCGGTGATCGGGTCGCGGAGGGTTCCGACATCCACATGTGCGCCGAAATTCCAGCGGTCAAAGGGCGCTATGTCAACGCCTGCGGTGTGGGTAAGCCCCGTCGGCACGTTCCCGTGCGCGTACTTTTCTTCGGCGTAAACGCTCGTTGTGTCCGAGTAGCGGGTCTTGAAACCGGTTACCATATTGCCTTTGTTCGACCGGATGCCGTTGTCCGGGATCTCGTTGTCATAAACATAGTTCATGTACATGCTGGTCCGGTCAGAGTAGAGATACTCCGTGCCGGCCTTGCCAGCTCCTCCGAGGTCGCCGGAGGACACTTCGCCGTTCACCTTGAACCGGTCGGTGACGCGGTACTCACCGCCTGCTCCCATGCGGCCGTTCTCCTCGCGGTTCCCGGTCTTTTTGACCGTATCCTGAACAAAGCCGTAGGCTCTCCATCTTTCCCTGGAATCGTATGTCGCCCGAATGGCCGCATCCGTCCGGTCACCCTCTACCTGGGTCGGCGACACGACCGGCGAATGGTCAGTACGGCTGTCCTGCCGCACTCCGGGGCTCATGGTCCAATGCCCGGTGAGGCGATAATGAAGATCGACCTCTGAAGAACTGGTATCGAGCCCCTGCTGCCTTGTCGTTCTGTCCACCTTGGCCGCCACATCGAGCCTGTTCGTAAGCGGCGCCTTCAGGGTACCGCCATACTGCATTGTGTCCGTGGCCGTTTGAAGGCCCGGAGCCGTGTATCCTGCGCCAATGCTTTGCGTGTAGAAGGTCATCTGGCCGTCAGCCCCACTGATGATATCCCTGAAGCCGATGCTGGTGTCGACCCGGTAAGCGCTTGCGGCAACATGAGCGGATGAGCCGAAGCTCTGGCATGACGGGTTTGCCGTGGTGCCGGTAAAGCTCGAGCACGTAGAGCTGAAGGTGAATCCTCCATCCTGGGAGGTAAGGGAGGTAAGGCCGGGTCCTTTGCTCCTCCCCGTCTCCACCTTCACCCATGACAGGTCGCTTTTCCGAAGGGTCAGGTCGGCTGCGCTTATATCGTTCGGATTCTCCGAATCTCCGTCCTTGCTTGACGTTATGCCGAACTTTACATAGTCGTTCAGCCACACGTGGGTACGGCCGCCCAGGCTCATGCTGTTGGTGTCTCCCAGAGAGGGCTCGTATTCATAGCGGACGACCAGATAGACAGGATTCCCGTAAGCGGCTTCGCTCATCACGAGAAGGCCGTCGTTAGCCGTCGGCGACAGCGGCGAGGACAGCAGAACGCGGCCCTGGAGGTAATCAACGGTGTAATCGAGGTTCTGCGTCAGGTTCTTGACCGCGGTGACCAGACCTGAATCCTTGTCCCGCACCTCGATCCGCAGGCGCTCGGATCCGGTAATGATGTTCTGATGATGCAGATAGTAGAGGGACCCTCCGGTTCCCAAAAACTCGTCCCGCGTCCCGACGGTGCCTGGCTGCGCGGCATACCCGTCGATCAGGAACCGCTTCTCGCCGAAGCTTGTCACGCCGAGCGTCTGGTAATGGGCATTCGCGCCGTACAGTCCCCGGTCAACCTGTGCCAGGTAGTTATCGTTGTAGCCTATCTTGAAATTGCCCCACAGGAAGTAATTCTCTTCCTTCTTCATCTTTAAATAGAACTTGCCGAAGGTCGGCGCCCCCTCTTCCACGGTGCTGTCGTCACCGTAGGTAGGATAGAAATACTGGGGGTTGATGTTCCGGAACAATGAGTCGGGCGTATTGCTCAGGTTCCTGAAGATGTCCTTGACCGGCCCTTCGAGCGAGTCAGCGCTTGAGGTCAGCTCCCAGCCACTGCCGAACTTGCCCTTGGTATAGTAGGCAAGACGGCCGTCTGCGCTCAGTTCGTTGTTAAAGTGCGTACTGTCTTTTGTCACGATATCCGCAGGTCCTGTAGTTCTGTCCCGCGCAACGGTGAGGTCGGCGATGCCGACGTAGAACCAGTCATTCTTCTTGAGATCAAGGTCTCGCAGGAACAGGTCGCCGTTCCCGGCCCTGTCGAGTATCGCCACTTCGACGGTGTGCTGGCCGGACGGCAATATCTCCTCGGAGACAAACTTGCCATCACTGCCTGCGGGAACCGAACGCCCTGCAACGAAGACCGAATGTTCCGCGGGGACATCGCTTCCGTAAACCTTTATCGTTCCGCCATTCTTCCGGATATTCTCCGTCACGAGATGGTTCTCGCCGTAACCGACCAGTAATTCCCTCTCCGCGTCTTTCTCCACAATATCCGCAGCCTGGTGGTCAACGATCCAGATAGGGAGCAGCTTCGTTTCGTCGAAATGGCCATCGGCGCTGTAGACGCGGAGCACGTATTTGAGCTCCAGTCCGGCGGCCTTGTAGTCCGGGAATGCGGGCTGCCATTCTGCGAGGCCATCCTTGCCCACCTCGATCACCGCTAGGGGTTTGCCGTTTACCGACGCCTCTTTGTCAAAGATGCGGATCTCCGATCTTTTGATGAAGCCGGCATAGTTCGTGTAGGTGCGGAACCGCATCAGGTTCTCACGATATTCCGTCTTTGGGTCGTCCTGGTAGCTGATGGACAGGGGCCAGGCCGAGGCGGCAAGCCGGGGTTTCAGTTCAAGGTTGTCGAATTTGAGCTCTACCTTCGCTTTACTCAGCGCAACGTCGGTGCACCGCTCAATATCGGCGATGCTCTTCCCCGGGTCGTCGACCGGCTTCCCGTCTACCGTTATGCGCATGAGGTTGAGCGCAAGGGGGTCTTTTGGCGCGACCTCGCGCGTTAGGCGCGTGATATCCATCCTTTCGGTGTCGTCAAGGGACATTTGTTCGTCATAGACGACCTGCACTTCGACCCGCGCAGTGTCGGATCCCACAAATCCGTTGTTTACCACGTCATCCGATTGAACGAACCCATGCCCCTCGAACTCCGCCTGCGGTCCTTTCAGAAGCAGCTCTGCTTTAACGGCGTCCATGGCACGGCGGGCGCGCGCGGTCGAAAGTCCGATATCATCCTGGTACACAACCGCGGTGCGGCGCTCAAGACGTTCATTATTGGTATAGCCTATGAAGCGCAGGCGCACATTCTTTCTGTCCTTGATCTCGTCCATGCTGCTCCGCATACGCTCAAGCTGTTCAGCTGCAATAACGGGGTTGCCGTCCGCAATAAGTATCGGTTTGACGCCGCCTGATGGGGAATCATACACGCGGGTCACGGTTTCCGAACCGGCCGCTTCCGGGCAAAGCTGCAGTTCATCAGACTGCTCCTGCAGGGCGTCGTCATACCAGAACTCAACCTCTATGCGCCGATTGAGCGCTCTTCCCTTTTCGCTGTCATTCGAGGCTACGGGGCTTGCCGCTCCCCTGCCTTCAACATCGATCGCCGACGCCGGGATCTTCAGGGCGTCCTGAACGGCCAGGGCAGCACGGCGAGCCCGCGCTTTTGACAGGCCCGCCGCATCTCCATAAATGCGCTCGGACCTGCCTGAGAGCGGCAGGTTGTCGGTATAGCCGATGAACTTGACGACGACGTGCTCCTTATTGCCCAGATTTATAAGCGCCTGCCGCACCTTCGAAATGAATTCATTCGGTATGGCCGTTGTTTCCTCGTGGAAGCGGAGCGGTTCCACGAGGTTTTTGATGCGGGTGCGCTTTGCCTGCCCTTCCTTGTAGCGGACCTTGCAGACCGTCTCGACGCGGCACACCTTTACGCGGTTTATTTCGGACGCGACAACCACTTCCTTGTCCACGAGCATATCGGTGATCTCATCGTACCAGACCTCGACCTCTACACGCCGGTTCTGCGCTTTGCCCTGTTCGGTCGCATTGCTTGCTATCGGCTTGGATTCCCCTAAGCCCTCGTACGTGATGGACTCGGCCGGCAGATGGAGCGCTCTCTGGAAATGTTCGGCGGTGACTCCCGCCCGCTCCCGGGACAGCGTTAAGTTGTCTCCGTACTTCATCCTCACTTCTCCGTACAGCTGCGCGTTGTCCGTATGCCCCACAAAATGCAAACGGACGTTGTCCTTTCCTTTCATGCTGTCCAGTACGTTACGAAGCAGATCCACATAGCCGGTGGGTATTTCCGCTTCTCCGGACGCAAAGTGGATCGGAGGGACCACGTTCTGAAGCTTGACGGTCTTGACGGCCTTTTCCTTGACCTTCTTCATGACGAGCTTGTCGTCCTGTTTGCCGTCCGCATCCTTGCTCTGTCCCCATACGTCACGCGGCAGGTCGGTGCCTGCCTGTTTCTCGACAGCCTGGCCGAGGGCAGCGGGCTCGTAAAGAGAGGCTGCGTCAGCGTGCGTCAGCATTCCAAGGAAAGCAATGCACAAAAGGCTGATTATGTGAATTCGTGAAAGCATTTTTTCGGTAGCAGACCTTATCTGCCCTTTTCCGGAGGCCCGCCTCGACGCCAATAGATCTCTGTCTCGACCGTTAGTTGATAGAGCCCCTGCTCCCACCGCGCGGCAATTTCGCGTTTGACCGCCTCAGTTCGTGCTTTTGCAACTGCCGGGTCCTCAGCGTCCCCCAGGTACGATATGCGGAGGATCGAGGGGGCTTTACGCATTTCGGAGAGCAGCATCTCTATCCTTGGCTTCCACTGCGCGCGCATCTCGGTCGCTCCTGGTTCGAATGCGCCGTCAGCAATGTCAAGACGGACGACACGGTGGAGCGCAGCGCCAAAGTTGAATTTGATGGCTTTGCCGCGGGTAACGCGCCTGACAAGCGGGTTCTCGGTGGTGACGCGGTACCCCGTCGGCAGCGTCCGGTCATCGAGCTTCAGGATGAAGTTGCTTCCCCGGTCCTCATTGGGTATGGCGGCGCAGGTGATATGGTAGCGGCCATACTTGTCGGTCGTAGCAATGAGGCCGCGCGCGGACACTATCCTGACCCCGCCAAGGCCTTTTTCGCCTTCGTCGGGATAGCCGTCGGCGTTCTCGTCGTCGAATACTCTGCCGATGATGTCCGTGCAGTCCAGCGTGGGGTCGGGTACGACCCTGACCGTCGCCGTTGCCACGCCGGACACGGCTTCTCCGGTAGTACCGTTCATTACCTGCGCGCTATTAACGTAGTCTCCTTCCCGAACGCCTGCACCGGCAATAAGCAGGAGCCTGACCACATGCTGGTCTGCGCTCGAGAGCGATACGTTCATAAAACGAAGGTCCTTAGTCGCCATCGTCGGCTCAAGCGGTCTGCCGTCGAAACGCGCGGAACCGCTGACGTATTTGAATCCCGGCGGGAAGGTGTCGACGATGGTCACGCTCGGGAAAAGCGCGCCCAGGGTGTTCTTGACCGTGATCGTGTACGGCACCATTCCGCCTTTTGTCGCGTAGGAGGAGAGTGCCGTTTTCGTGATGGAGACCGCGGCGTTCAGGGGCGGGTCTATCGGAATATGGTTATTGAAGAGTTCCACGCTCCCCGGGCCGCCGTTGCTGATCGTAAAATGGAGGTAGTATTTTGTCCCTGCGGAACCCGCGGGGACATTCGTACCCGGGGCGAACTCGGACGCTTGAGCCTCGCAATAGGTCAAGGTAGAAGGTATTGCATCATCGACCGTGCCGGGGCAACCCGGCACCGAGAATGACGCGGTTGCATCGGTCGTCGTGGGTGCTATGATCCGGGAAGGCATGGAGCCGTATCCGGAAGCGGGCGGCGTCACCTGGATAAGGTAGTCGGCCCCCGACGGGCAGGACGGGTCGCTGAAGTTCATGTCGAACTTGTAATAACCCGTCGCCAGGGTGACCTGGTTCTGCTGCGCTGGGTCATCGAAACAGGCAGAAGGAAGCGCGCTCCTCGTCGATGCGCGAAGCATGGTCACGGTGGCACCCGCGATGGGAGTACGGAGGACGGAGTTATAGACCACGCCGTTCGGGTCGATCGGCAGGTTGAGGTCCTGGAGATTGCTGCCGGAAGCTGCCGTGATCCCGGTGATGCGCTGGAGGCCATTGGTGAACGCCGAGGACGCGCGACCCAGAAGCGCTGTTGTCGCTGCGGCTCCGGGAGCGCGGAACCAGACCTCATACTGGTCAGCAGGCGTTGTCGTAGGTGCCAGGCCACTTATCCTGTACGAGCCGGAGCTGTCGGTTATGACGTAACCTAAAAGGGTGCTGTTCCGGTAGACCTGGACAGTCCACCCTGCAAGCGCCCTTTCGCCGCTATCGGCCGTATTGTTGAAATTAGCGTCGTGCCAGAGACGGCCGCTCATTGCGGCGCTTCCAGGAGTGCCGCCTATGTCGACTGAAGCAGAGGCGGAGGCAGACTGAGCAGGCGTGTTCCACGTGACCTGCGCAGTATTGGTAAGGGTCGTCCCGATCGCACCCGATGCGATAGTTGCCCGGAACCTGAGAACGGCCGTCCCGTTCGATGGCAGGTTCCCATAGACCGCCGAGTAATTGGCTGTAATGACAGATCCGGCGACATTGACCCCGGCGCTCGAACCATTGAGCAGTGCCGAACCAACCACGTAGGCAAGCTGGGCAGGAAGAGTATCGGTTAAAAGTACATTGATTGCGGGAACAGCGCCGATATTGGTCACTTGCACCACATATTCGAGCTCTGAGCCGATAGTGGCTGTCCCGCCGCCGACAACGGAGACCTGCTTGGTTATCGTTACCTGCTGGCCGTTGCCAACGACAACAAGGGTCGGCTGGTAGCCGTTTGACGGGTTACCGTCCGAATCGGTCAAAAGCGTCGGCAATTCCGTGGCCGTCGCACTGCCCTGGTTGCTGATGATGGTGCCCGAAGGAACGCCTGCGTTCACCCTGACGCTGAACGTTATGGTCGCTGCTCCTCCGGGAGACAATGTTCCGGCCCCGGCGCCAGGAAGCGGCGGCGTCCTGTCGGAAGAACTGACCGCAAGGCCTCCTGTAAGCGGAGAGCCGGCATTGTCGGGTACGGCGATGCCGTTCAGGGTCACAGAGTTGGCGACATAGGTAGTATTCGAGGGAACCAGGTCCGTCAAGACGGCGTTCGTTGCAGGCGTCGCTCCGGAATTGCTTAGCGTTATGGTGTAGCGGAGCACATCGCCTGGATCAACGATCCCCGGAGTCCCATTGTCGACGGAGATCGCAACCGATTTCTGCGCGTACAGAAGCGGCATGTTGCCGACCACCCTGCAGGTAGCATCGCTTGCCGCTGGGGTGGCCGGGTTGTCGGTCGGCTGTTCAGGGAAGGGGCCGCTGCCCGCTCCGGAGCCGGTGACAAAGCCCTGGTTGCAAATGGCCGACCCGTTTAAAAGGCTGGGGCTTACGACGGCATCGAACGCGACCGTTCCCACATTGCTCGTGGTAGAGGTAGCATCGGCGCGCATGGCGCCGGCCGTCGCGTTCTCGGGTGCATGCACCAGCATGCCATTTTGGATCGGCGACACGCCGGGTGCGGGATCACTGACAGCCGTCCCGTTCAGTTTGGTGCTGTTCGCCACGTATGCCGCATTTGCCGGTATCTGGTCCCGTAGAGACACTCCCGTCGCGTTCTCGGTGCCAATGTTCTTGACCGTGATGGTGTACCGTACGGTATCGCCCGCCATCAGGAAGGCAGGGTCGCCCGTCATGTCCTGCGCCGTTTTCTCGATGCGAAACGCCGGAGCGGAGGAGATCACGGTCCGTGTCGGGTCTTCATCGCCCTGTATCGAGGGATTGTCGGCGCCGTTGACGTTGGGGTCGTCGCTGTCGCCGAAAAGGGTGCCGGATACCGTAAGTTGAGCCTGGTCTAAAACGACCGTACCGCTCGTGATCACGGGAACGAGCCTCGCGTCGAACTCGATCACTATCGTGTCAGAAGCCCCGCCTGCGGCCGTGATATTGAGATTCCGAATGTCCACAAGCCCTGTGCCCTTGCTGCCGCCCGTTGGGCTGGTGTTCGAGGTAGAGGCGCCCGCGGGCACGGTAACGAGGTTCAATGTGCCCGGGACGAACATCGGGGATGCATTGAGCCTGTCCAGTTCGTCGGTAATGGAGAAATTGTTAACGGTTGCTGTGCTGATGTTCCTGACCAGGATGCGGTACCGAAGCATATCGCCAGGTGTTACGACTGCGCCCGGTTGCTTGCCCGGCGTCACGTTCGAATAGGTCTTTTGGAATGTCAAGACCGGCTGCACGCCAAGCGTGGTCGCGGACACAGGTCCAACGCAATAGATATTGGGTGCCATGACATTCGGGCAGCCCGCACCGGTCCTTTCATACAGACTCTGTCCATCAAGCGAGGTCCAGTCAGCAATAACACCGTTTACTATCATGCTGTTGGCAATAACGACAGTGGCACGGTAGGTGAGGATCAAGGTCTGGCCGACAGGGATATCAAGGCTCCCGTCGCCATTCCCCTGCCCCCAGATGAGCGGGCCGTTCGGCTGACCGGCGGGTGTCGGCACGAATCCGGGGACAGGAACACCATTGATCGTTGCGGTAGGCACAAAGCCCGAATTCCATGAAAGTCCGGCCGGAAGCGTGTCCTTCACGTTGACGTCGAAGGCCGTCGAGTTCCCGGTGTTCGTTGCGACAACGTGGTATTCGAGGATGTCGCCGCCCACGGCCGCATCACCCGGCTGTTTGCCTGGCGTAACGTTGGCCGCGGTCTTATTGAGCGTCAGTCTCGGTTCTACAACGGTAACGGAAGAGGTGGATGAGGTCACCGACTGCGTCTGCCCGGTAGCGCCATTCGTATAGTTGACGGTAGCGGAGTTCTGAAGCGTTTCGCCTGCCTGGGTCAACAGGTCGTTGTTTGCGCGTCCATAGTACCTGATGCGAATGGTCGGGTTGATCGCATTTACGGCACTGTCGTCCTCACTGGCGGTGATCACCGTACCGATGTTCCATATGGCGTTCCCGGTCGTGTTGTCAGCCGGAAATGCGGTGAATGCCGCTTCGCCGGGTGCCTGGCCGTTGATGCTCGTAATGCCTATGAACTCGTAGGTGATGTCGTAGGCGGCATTGTTCGCAAGAGCGTAACTTAATCCCGTCGCCGCAAGGTTGTCGGTGACCGAGAGATTCCTGGTAGCGCCCTCCGGAAGCCGTATCTCGATCTGGAACTGTTTCTGTGCGCCGATGGCGGGAAGGACTGCCGGCGACAGGTCGGCCTTCGTTACCTGCACGGCCGGGACCAGGAATGAGGTGCTGGCAGTCGTTTCATAATCGTTGATGGCGTTCCCGGCGTTGGGCAGGGCGCCATTGCGCATACCCATGTCGCTGCCGTCCGGACCTATGCTTCCGGTGCTGTTAAGGGCCGTGGCCTGGCCCGGAAGCGACTGCCAGCTTGCCTGGATGGTATTGGTCAGGATCTCCTGCGGCTGTGCAGTGCTTGCGACCTTGACCTTGAAGGTGAATGTTCGGGCAGATCCCGGAGCGATAGCATACTTCGGGTTGGATGCGTTCCAGCTGAATATCGGGCGATTGGCGCCGAGCGATGCCGTATCAACGATGTCGGGCATATCCGCGCCGCCTGTAGCCCCGGGAACATAGGTCAAGTCCCTGATGGCAGCGAGGTCATCTAAAACCCGCAGGTTGTACGCGGTCGCCGTGCCGGAGTTGGTGGCCGTCACGGTCACCGTAACGTTGTCGTCCGCATCGCCGCTTGCGACCGCGAACGCCTTGGTAAGGGTGATCCGCGGTTCCTGCATGACAACGGCGGCCTCTCCATAGGTAAGAGTTACATGCTGCCCTGCCTGGTCTCTGTAGTCCGCGGTCACGTTGGTCGAGGTGCCGCCATTTCTGATCATGCCGCCGCTATTGGTATTTGCCGTGTTCTCGACCCGGGCAATGAAGCTGACCTTGAGGTCGTAACGGTTGTTGTTCGTTCCTTTCGTGACCTCCTGGTCGCCGAAGTTCCACGTGACCAGGTTGTTGGAACAGGTCGGCGTGATCGTTCCGCCCGGCACGAACCCTGCCGCGGAATAGGGTGCAGCGCTCAAGTTCACGGCAGGCGCCTCGGTGCACCGCACGCCAACCGGAAGTTCATCGCGGATCACGAAGCTCCGGAGCTGTGCGACCGGTATCGATGTGGTAAGTTCGTATCTGATCTCCTCGCCTATCGACACCGTCTGAGGGCTCGTTCCGCTCAATGGCGTTGCGGAAACTGCGACGACCCTCTTCGGCTGCGTGAGCACCGGAATGATCCTGACCGTGGCATGGGCGTCCGAGGTCACATACACGCGTGCGCCGCCCCTGTCGCCGTTCGGTCTCTGCGGCGCGCTCTGGTGGCCGGAGGGTCCTTCAAGGGTGTCGTATGAGGTGTTCGCCGTGTTGACGAACTGCTGGAGAGGTGCCGCGCTGTCGTCCATGTCAACGCGGTAGTAAAGCGCCACTGACCTGCCCGCTTCTATGCGCTGCAGGGCTTTGCTGTGGATATAGGAGAACTGGATGGTCGCCGGTAGACCGTTCTCGACTGTGTTATCGGTCGTGATCGTCCCTTCACCGTCGGCGTCAGCGACGTCTGCCTGCCCGTCGCCCTCATTGTCCAGTCCATCGCTCCCGAACGGGAGAACATAAGCGAGGTCGCTCGCGTCCTGAGTGTCGGTGACGATGACATCATACGCAGGGGAGCGCGGGACGCCGTTGCTGCTTGCTTCATTGGTGATCGTTAAACGGTATAGGTAGGAGCTGTAGGCGTCGCCGTCATCGGCAAAGGTCACGAAATGGCTGCATGCCGGCCCCATGCCGTAGAGCGTTTCATTGCAAACCT
>JAAXXJ010000061.1:12350-13380 GCA_013334545.1 Nitrospirota bacterium
TGCAGACCTCTTTCACGATCGTGAGCTTCGGCTCCTGGACGGTGAGATCAACGCGCCTGACCGCCTCGCGCGGGTAGCCCACGGTATTCGGTCCAAGGTCATACACTTCCTCCAGGTTCGTAATGGAGTTGAAAAATACGGCCTGAAAATAGGAAACAAGGATGTTTCTGCTGAGGGCCGCGTGAAGGTTCGGGGCAGCGCTCACGTTTAGGGGGTTATTCATGATGCGGTTCGACGTATTGACGCGGAACCACTCATCCTTCTGCTGGATGCGCTCTGCGGGAACGGCCTGGTTGAACGTCCAGTTATAAAATCCTTCTTCAAGAGGCTGCGGCGCGGGCGGACCGAGGCTTATCCCCCTGTTCAGGCTGATGCTTCTGATGGCAGCAGTCGTGCTGCCGAAGGGGGCGATGGCAGCATAGGGATCCGTAGACGAGATATATCCCTGCCCTGCCGGGGACTGGTCAACGACCTGGATCCTCTGGACCGCAATGTAGGTAAAGCCCGGGGTCTTGAAGCCGAACCAGCCGCCTGTATCGATATGGAACGTGCATTCTTCGCCGATCTCGACAAGGCGGTCGGGGAGCGCCGGCAGCGGCGCATTGTTTTCCGTGCAGTTGCCGTACTCGGACTTGACAAGATTGAATCCAATGACACGCGCCCTGATGCCGTCCAATGTGTAGTTGTTCGCGCGGTCGGTGATGCCGTCGGGACGCGGGGTTGGCGCCGGGAACCACAAAGGCGTGCCGTCCCACAGCCTGATCTCTCCGACCGTGTCCGCGCGGAACGTCAGGTCGTCTGCCGCACTGGGATCAATGTTCTTGATGACCTGGAAGGCATAGTTGACGGTAGCGCCAGGGGCGATCCTGCCTCCGGTGCAGTCGTAGACCGTTGCGGTAGCCGGTATGACCGCAGGCAGCGTCCAGACAGCGAGAGGCGGCGGGTTTGTGGTCCTGGTGCATGAAGCAGGCGCTGTCGATACGGCCATCCCCTGCCCGAACGTGACGTAGGTATGGTACTGGCTCCTGTC
>JAAXXJ010000343.1 GCA_013334545.1 Nitrospirota bacterium
GGTCGCGGCAATGGCCTCGATCATGGCGGGCGTGAGCGTGCCGACGCGGAGCGAGGGGAGCGAGACCGAGACGCGGCTGTCCCTATAGGCTTTCATCAATCCGGTGATGAGCGGCTCGATGTCCGAGTAGTCGCCGGTGCTCAGGGACGCGAGAGAGAGCTCTTCGTACCCGGTGCATGCGAGGGACCCGTGCAGGAGGTCCTTCACCCGTTCCGGGCTCCGCTCGCGGTAGGGCCGGTAGATGATGCCTGCCTGGCAGAAGCGGCAGCCGCGGATGCAGCCGCGTGCCACTTCGACCGTTACCCGATCGTGGATGGGCTTCATCAGCGGCAGAAGGGGCTTCCCGGGATAAGGCGCGGCATCGATGCTCGTGAGAAACCGGCGGCGGACAACGGTCTTTCCCAGCGACGGGACATAAAAGCCCGTCTGTTTTGCCAGGGCCTCGAGGAACGGCCGGCGTGCCCCGTGTTCCTGTTTCAGCTCGATGAGCTCATTCACCGCCTCCTCGGCCTCGCCGATGAAGAAGACGTCGATGAAGTCCGCAAGCGGCTCGGGATTCACCGTGCACGGGCCGCCGGCCACGATGACCGGATGGCTGTCGTTCCGGTCCATGGATCGTCGAGGGATGCGCGACAGGTCGAGGGCGGTCAGGACATTGGAATAAGAGAGTTCGTACTGCAGCGTCGCGCCGACGATGTCGAATTCCCTGACCGGGAGGTTCGACTCCAGGCTCCGGAGGGGGCGGCCCGCCGCGCGGAGCTTCGCCTCGTAATCGGTCCAGGGCGAGAACACGCGCTCGCAAACCGCGTCCGGCCGTTTGTTGATGATATCGTACAGGATGCGCAGGCCGAGGTGAGACATGCCGACCTCGTAGGTGTCGGGGAAGAGGAGGCAGACCTTCGTCCGTATCGACCCGGGGTCCTTGTGCACGGCATTGATCTCGGAGTCGATGTACCGGGCCGGCTTGCTGACGAGCGGGAGAAAATCTTCGTACATGGAAAGACCTCAGGCGCGGGTAAGGGGGCAGGGATCATGAAACGCCGTGCCGTGACCCTGGACCCATGCCCTTTGACCCTCTGTTTTAGTAGAACAGCATAAACCGGCGCGAACGGATGTTCAAGAGCAATCCAATGGCGAGGAAGGTGGTGATGATGGACGTGCCGCCGTAGCTTACCAGGGGGAGCGGCACGCCAACGACCGGAAGGATGCCCAAGGCCATGCCGATATTGATGAAGACGTAGAGCGTGAGCATGGACACGATGCCTCCCGCCATGAGCGTGCCCATCTTGTCCTTGGCGCTCTTGGCAGCGTCCAATCCAACCAGGAGCACGATAACGTACAGCACGATGAGGAAGCTCGATCCGATGAATCCCCGTTCTTCGGCGATGACCGCAAAGATGAAGTCTGTATGGCGCTCGGGCAGGAAGGCCATCTGGCTCTGGGTGCCCCTGCGGAAGCCCTTACCCGTGGTCTGGCCCGAGCCAACGGCGATCTTGGCCTGCGTGGCGTGATAGCCGCTCCCCAAGGGGTCCGAGGATGGATTGATGAAGGCGGTGATCCGCCTCTGCTGGTAGGGTTTGAGCGATTTCCAGATCTTGTGGCGAACGGGCGGGACCAGGAAGACCACCGACGCCACGAAAGCGCCGAGGACGACAATGGTCATCACGGTCTTGAACCGGATCCCGGCCAGGATGACGATGAGCGTCGAGGTGAAGACCAGCATGAGGGCTGTGCCGAGGTCCGGCTGCTTCATGACGAGCACAAGCGGGACGACGAGCATGGTCCCCGGCACGAGCAGGTCCTTGAGCTCGTACCCGCCCCGTCTCGGGTCCTCGGCGAAATACCGGGCCAGCGCGAGGACAAGCGATAGTTTTGCGAACTCCGAGGGCTGGAACGCAAAGGAGCCGATGGGGAGCCAGCGCTGGGCTCCCATGCCGGTCTTGCCCACGAAGGCCACGAGGAGCAGGAAGACCAGGGAGAGTGCATAGAGAACGTAGGCGTAACGGCCCACAGTGTGGTAGTCCGGGATGAGCGCGGCGAACATGACCGTGATGCCGAGGCAGACCCAAATGGTCTGCTTGGTGAACAGTGATGAAGGCCCGTGCGCGGTATAGGTGGCGCTGTACACCGCCGTGAGCCCCACCATGGAGATGCCGATGATGAGGACCACCATGCCCCAGGGCACGTTACTGAGCAGTCTTCGTTCCAGCATGCCTCAAATACTCCTCGATGACCTTCTTCGCCACGGGCGCCGCCGCCGCCCCGCCGTGCCCGCCGTGCTCCACGATGACGGCGACGGCGATCTTCGGGTCGTTCGCAGGGGCGTAAGCAACGAACCAGGCGTGGTCCTGGGTCGTTGCCGTCAATTTCGTGCCCGGCACCTTCTGCGCGATGACCTGCGCCGTACCGGTCTTTCCGGCCACCGGAGCGAGCGGCGTGGCGGCGCCGTGCGCCGTGCCGCCTGCCTCGGAGGTGACGCCGAGCAGCGCGCTGCGCACTTCTTCGAGCGCCTCGGGCGCGAAGACCGCCCGCCGCTTCTCCACGGGCGCGAAGACCTTCTCGGCGCCGGTCTCACGGTTCCTTGTCCGTTTCAGCAGCAGGGGCTGGTAAAATACGCCGCCGTTCGCCACGGCGCCGATCATCTGGGCCGCCTGGATGGGGCTTACCTGCAGGAATCCCTGGCCGATGGAATTCATGAAATTGTCGGCCGGATACCAGGGCTCGCGGACCTTCTCCCGCTTCCACGCGGCGGTCGGGACCAGGCCGGCCTTCTCGTCGGCCAGCGCGATGTCCGTCTTGCTGCCCAGGCCGAGCTTTCGCGCGTACTCGGCGACAAAATCGAAGCCCATACGGTCGCCCATGGTGTAGAAATACACGTCGCAGGACTCCACGAGACCTTTGTGGAAGTCGACCTGGCCGTGGCCTCCCTTCTTCCAACACCGGAAGGACCTGCGGCCGGCGCGGAGGGAACCGGTGCAGGTGATCTTCTCCTGGGGATCGATCATGCCCGAATCGAGACCGGCAAGGGAGACAACGAGGGCGTCCGGGTCTTCTCGGAGAACGATCCCTCGAGCTGCCGCATCGAGACCCAGGGAGGGACCGTGTACTGGCTCTCCGAGGCGGGCGCGTGAAAGTCGATGTAGAACCAGATGCCATCCGCATCGGGATTGGGCACGCCGGAGGTCCACCCGCCGTTATGGCTCGCCCGATGGGTGTGGAATTGGTAGGCGATTTGGTCGGCATCGGGATCGAGGGCCTTGGCCGCCGAGAAATCGGCCAGTTGGGGAAATTCTGGCTTCATGGCTTCGATCTCCCGGGCAATGGTCTGCAGGGCCTGCCGGTAATCGGTTTCGGCTGTCCGTGCGGGAAGCAG
>JAAXXJ010000062.1 GCA_013334545.1 Nitrospirota bacterium
ACAACGGGCATCCGGATCGGCGTGCTGACCATCGCATCGTGGTGGGTCTCTTCCTATTTCGGCGGAGCGCCGCGGGGCATGGCTGTTAGCGGGCCGATCCGCGAGTTCTTCAGCGTGCTCCTGACCAAGAGCACGCACTCGAACTTTCCTGAGTTCAGCTTCCTGGGCATCTTCCGCGGATCGTGGGGCATGTTCTTCATCCTCTCCGTGCCGTTCGGCGCTTGGTTGAGCGCGGTGGCCCTCAAGGAGTTCAAGTGGAAGATACCGCCGGCGGCGGAGTTCCTGACGGTGTTCTTCGGCAGCATCCTCATGGGCATCGGCGCGGTCATCGCCGGCGGCTGCAACCTCGGCCACGGCGTCACCGGCATGTCCACAATGGCTGTATCGAGCCTCGTGGCGATCACGTCCATCATCCTCGGCAACTGGACGATGGTCTACTTCAAACTGATCAGGCCGATGCAGGATTAATCGCTCCACCCCCCAGTAAGAGGGACGGCTCCCGCAGCAGCAAGGAACCGTCCTTTTTTTCGTCCGTCTTCCGCTGTGTTCGGCCAGGCAGCGGGCCGCTAGGGTACTTCAACACCAAAGGCGTGTAAAAACCGATGCTCGGTCGTGAGGTCCAGTTCGATCGCGGCCGGCCGGAAAGGATGCAGAAGTTTCTCCGGGCCT
The DNA here is from genome assembly GCA_013334545.1 of Nitrospirota bacterium. Taxonomy (GTDB): domain Bacteria; phylum Nitrospirota; class UBA9217; order UBA9217; family UBA9217; genus JAAXXJ01. Next base: position 670 of record JAAXXJ010000062.1, read on the forward strand.
TCCAGCCTCGCTTCTATGATATAGCGCGCCTCAGCAATGTCCTTGAAGCATCCGTCGCTCCTGTTCTTCCTGACCTTGAACTTCCATCCCATCGAGAAAGCGCCGTCATTCGATGAAATGATGTTGTTCAGGATGCACGAATATCTCTCGACATCCCTGACGGTCAAGATGGCAAGCATGTTGAGCGATTTGTATTTCCGTTTGCCGTGAAAATAGAGATTTTTGACGGCCTCACCCCCTAAATAGACAACATGGCCTGAACCGCTGATAAAGTAGTTGACGATCGGACCGATGTGTATCAGGTCCTTTTTTCTCAGAAGATGGGCATAGGTAGCGGGAGAATTTTCAAGCCTGAAGAGGGGCGTCGAACTGAAGTGGATGAACAGCGGCTGGTCACCGTCCAAGGGGCGCTGAGAGAGGAACGCAGGCATGACGCTCTGTTCCGGCATAGGGGGGGCCGTCCCACCGTGTCCGACCTTGTCCCTGGTGTCGTGCTGCTGCATAATGCCGATCCTCCCCTCCGTTCATCCGGCGATGACCCGGATGCTGCCGCATTTTACCGTCCGGTGCCAAGCGGTGCCTCAGCAATCGACCGGGGAGCGCATGCGGTCCGCGTGGTGGCGACAGCGGAACGCACATCCACGCTTCACGGTCAGGCCCATCGCGATCGAGGCCCAGCGGTCCGGGTCAATGAGCTTTATCCGTTCTTCGGCTGCTCACGGTTTCATTCCGGTCCTGCCCACGCCCGCCACGGTCACTGCTTCGCTGTGCCTGGCCATCCCGGGAGTTCCGATGGCGGCATGGCCATAGCGCCGTCAGCGAAATCTTCATTGATCATCAAAGGCCGATTTCCCACCCCGGTAACGTGCGGCGAGACCGCCTGTTGCCCCGACAAGCATCGCCAGGGGAATGAACAGGATAAAGGAGAAAATGACGCTGCCGAACGCCGCAAGTCCCATTCCCCCGGGATTGAAGATATAATTCAGGAGAAAAACGCCGCCTTTCAATGCCACATGATCGACAAAGTACAGGGCCATTCCGACCAGAGCCGATTGCCAGAGACCGCCGATATTCCTTCTGATAACGAGCCACCCCGCATAGAAAATAATGGCGATCCTGCCGGTCGTATAGACGATATCCCCGAGATCGTGGGGCAGGAGAGAGAAGAGCGTATTTGTGAGAAAAAAGTTTATGGCTATGAAGAAGAGGGGCCGCCGAATCACCGCGAAAAATCTCTTCAGGGGGATCGTCTTATCGCTGTCTGAATTCATAGGATCACCGTATTTCCCGGAGCCGCTCGGATGACCCAGGGTACTTTAACTATAATACATCAACAGGTAGCTTGACAAGGCTGAAATAATAATGCTCGGCATGATCGCGGGTTCGTTCCTGTTTACGGTGCGTGATCATGGGCCTTGACATATCTGATACCGTCTTGGATTGGGGCGCGGCCACGCTGCAAAGGCTTTTTTTGGCGCCAGTCAGTTGGTAATCGTTGCACCGCTTGCCGCACTGACCGGAGGAGTTTTCTCCCTTGACGAGTAACCGAGGAACACGAAGGGTACCGGTAGAGATGGCCACAGGCTACCGGGATATGGGCAGATGCCTCCGATGTCTGCTGAAGAGGTCCAGTTTGAGCGCGAGCCAGAAAATGCTTTTCGCGCTTTTCAACGCGACCTTGATATCATTCAGAGAATGCAGGTCAAGCAGTTTCCTGAGCATAAAGGACGGCCTGAGATAAAATCTCCGGAAAGCGATCTGCCGGAGCCTCTGGATGTCGTCGCGGCTCATGCTCCTTGGAATGAACGCAGCCCCTTGATAGGTGAAGTCCGACAGGTTTTCGGAGATGGTCCCGTACTGCTCCAGATTGTCGTAGAGAAAGGTGCCGGGAAAGGGAGTAATGGCGTGAAAGTTCGCCATGTCGGGGTTGAGCCGGACAGCGAACTCGATGGTCTTGAGGCCATCTTCGAACGTCTCGCCCGGGATCCCGAACAGGAACGGCGTGCTGACCTTGAGGCCGACGTCCTGAGCGGTATGAACGGCGCTCCGGACCTGCTCCAGCGTGATCCCTTTTCGTATCATATCGAGGTTCCTCTGTACTCCGCTCTCCGCACCGAACAGTACTGCCCAGCATCCCGCTTCACGGAAGGCCTTGAGAAGGGGCCGGTCCACCTGATTGACGCATGCCGATGCGAACCAAACCACAGGAAGACGCCTGCGCTTCATCTCTTCGGCGATCCGCATTGCCCGTCCGTAATCAGCTGCAAAGGTGTCATCAAGGAACTTGATCTCCCGGTATCCCTGCCTGATAAGGAGTTCGATCTCCTCAAGGACATTCTCAACGCTCCGATACCGGATCCCGCTCTTTCTCGTCTTGTCCAGCTGGAAGCAATAGATGCAGTGACGATTGCACCCGCGCGAGGTGATCATGACAGCGACCGGCCGCCTTCGGTAGGTGCCCGGAGGAGGAATGTACCGGTCCGCATCCCCCAGGAGCTCGCGCGCAGGAAACGGAAGCGCGTCGAGGTCCGTGATGAGCGGCCGCGGCGGATTGGCGACGATCCGGCCGCTGTCGCGATACACGGTCCCCTGCACCCCCTGCAGGCCACTACCCGCCTCCAGACGTTCGACGATTTCGAGCAGCGTGTATTCACCCTCCCCGGTGATGATGGCATCGATGTCGGTGCCGGCATCGGACAGGCACTGACCCTGCACCGCTATGGGATAGGGGCCTCCTGCGCAGATGAAACAGTCCCGGCGGCACATCGACCTGAGGTCTGCAGCGGTCTTTTTTGCCTTGTCCCAGCCGAACGTTGTCGCATAAAGACCGATCAAGCGCGGCTGGAACCGCCGCACCTCGTCGAGCACCTGTTCATGGGTCAGGAACGCTCCGTTGATGAACCGGACATCATGGCCGGCCCTCCGCAGCACGGCTGCAACGGATAGGGTGCCGACTGGCTGCCAGTAGTTGATCTGGGAGCTTGCTGTTCGGGAAGAAAAGATCTCGTCGGGGACCCAGGAAGGAATGATGAGGGCGCACTTCATATCAGGAGATTATTTCCGCGAGGATCGGTTCTTGCTCGTCGATGGCAACGGCATGCGCGGTCTTCCGGACGATACGCTCTGCAGCGTCCATGCCCGACCGCAGTGCCGCGTCCATGTTATAGTAGCGGAACATGCCGCTGCGGCCCGCTATTTCAAGGTTCTCGAACGCGTCAAAAAAGGCCAGCAGGGTCTCGACACGATCCCGATATCCGATCTCGAACAGCGGGTAAGCCTTGGGCACGCGGACAACCATGGTATCGATCACTTCGTCCCGGCTCAGGAAGCCGAGTTTCGCTAAATGATCGATCGTCAGGTCCGCGAGCATCTGCTCGTCCATGGACCAGACAGCATCACCGCGGTAACTGAAATACTCCATGACCAGGAGCGATTTGCCGGCAGGCGCCATCGCCCGGCTCCAGTTCGTGGGTTCGTGTATCCTGCCGAACGGGATATGCTGTTCCGGGATATAGATCCAGGTCTGATCAGTGACCTGCTCCCGGTCCACCATGACCGCAACGACGACCAGGTCCCGGAATGTGAGCTGTGCCGCTGCCTCGCGCACGGCGAGCGGAGGCACCGGATGAAGGAGGTTGACCAGCCTGGTGAGCGGGATGCTGGAAATGAATTCGTCACCGGCGATCCGCCGGACCGTTCCCCGGTGCCTGATGCGGATGTCCGTGATGCGCCGACCGGCATGGTTGATGTTCAGTACATCGGCGCCCGTTACGACATCGTTCCGGACCGCGATCTCTTCGCGCAGCCGATCAGCGATCCTGCCGATGCCGCGTGAGGGATAGAGGAACGTGTCCGTTAGGGTGGCGAGGCCGCGGCCGCTGAACTTGAAGAAGGCATTCTGGATGGCCTTTCCCAGAGAGAGCCCCTTGATGCGCTGGGCGACCCACGCAGCGCTGATACGGTCGCACCCGATGCCCCAGACCTTCTCACTGTACTCCTTGAAATAGATGTCGAACATGGTCCGGCCGAAATTGACGACCACCCAGTCCTCGAGCGAATTGATCTCGTCCTTTCGGATCGTCCGCCTGGCCGATTCGCTCAGATAGTCGGCGATGATCCTCGCGGTCGTGGATAGGCCGAGGCCGAACATGGCGTTGAGAGGCTTCAGCGGATAGTCAAAAAACTTGCCCCGCATGTGGATCTTGCTGCTGCGGGCGACGTTTACAAGCTCGTCCCCTAGCAGATCCCTGACGCATCCATCAACGACCGCATCGTTCGTGAAAAAACGATGACCGCCAAGGTCGAAACGAAAACCGTTCCGTTCAATGGTCTTCGAAAGACCCCCGACAACGCTATCGCGTTCGAACACCTGGACGCCAAATCCCGCATTCGTCAGTGCCTGACCCGCGGAGAGACCCGCAAGCCCCCCGCCCAATATGATGATATCTTTTGCTGATCTGCTCAATCGGTCACCCAAAAAGGTTTATGGAAAGGGACGTGGGGGAGGGAGGTCCCGCCGGCGGGTGCATCCTGCACCTTCGGGAAAGAACCAACAACAAGAACACCGGCTGCGACCGCCTCCCCAGACGGCCGGTGCTGCGGAGGCATTCAGTGCTTATTCAGTGTCAACTCTGCGCTACTTCACGATCAGGACAGGGACCTCTGCAGTGTTCGCCACTTCTCTGCTTACGCTTCCCATGAACAGGCGGGAGGTCCTTCTTCCCCGCGCGCCGATTATGATCAGATCCGCTTTCTCTTCCTTGGCGGTGTTCAGGATTTCCTCGGCAGGATGCCCTTTCTTGATGATCGTTCTGACGCCGGTTAAGCCTCTGTCCTCGAGGGCCTTCTTGTAGTAGTCGATGATCGCGCTGGCCTTTTTATCAAGCGCCTCCTGATATTCGGTCCCTTCCAAAACTTCCTTCAGGGTCTCCATTTCCGAAACGCTCAGCAACTGGTCGTCCATCAGTGACCTGCCTTCGAGCTTTTCGACATAGACCAGGATGATGGACTCGGGCCGCATGCAGGAGCAAAAGATCGTGCACGCTGAAAAGGCATTTTGTGTACCCTTGGTATCGTCTACTGCGATAAGTATCTTCTTCATGGTCTTCTCCGCCGTTATCGTGTAACTTCATGCGCACTGCTGTGCGGACACGGGATTATCACCCGTAAAGACATGCCCTGTCCCGCGATGGGCCAGAAACTATCTTCCGTATCCGCCGGCCTTCGGAGCGCCATAGCCTCCCGCTTGCGGAGCAGCGCCATACCCGCCTGCTGCCGGAGCGGATCCGTACCCGCCTGCTGCCGGAGCGGCCCCGTACCCTCCTCCAGCTGGGGCGGTCCCGTACCCTCCTGAAGCAGGTGCCGTGCCGTATCCGCCAGCGGCGGCCTGGCCCTGCGGAGCTTTCGCGATCGTATCGTGCTGCTGGCTATAGACCACCAGAAAGCCGATGATGCAGACCATGATCGCAATGAGAATGATGAGAGGTGCTTTCATGTATCCTCCTCTGAAATGGATAACGGAGCAGGTCAGGCTTTTTTGATCTTGAAGATGATCTTACCGCCTTCGTTCTTCTTTTCCACCAGCTCGTGCCCGGCCTGGTCGAGCATCTGCACGATCGTTTCTGCCGACGACGGATTGTCGAAGGTCATCTCGAGTATCTCGCCCTCGCCGATCTTCTCCAGGGACTTCTTGCAGTAGATCTGCGGATGGGGGCACACGTAGCCGCATACATCGAGCAAATAGACCCCTTCACCTTTTTTTTCGAATTTCATGGCCATGATGCATTTCCTCCTTGGGATAATTGTAATAGTCTTCTGTTGCCGCTAAAATTCCGCCATTTCCGCCGCCATTTTCCTTTCCGACCACCAGTTGAAGAACTTGACGCCGGCAAAGGCGCCCGTCACCATGCCGATGCCGTACAGCCAGCCGCTCGGATCGCCGCCCGCCACGCGGATGAAGAACGCGCCGATATTGCAGCCGAGCGCGGGACGGGAGCCCAGGCCCATCAGCGTGCCGCCGAGGAGGCCCCAGACGATCAGCTCGCCCTTGGGCAGTTTGAACTTGAACTCCTTGCTCATGAGCGACATGATCATGGCGCCGAAGATGATGCCGATGGACATCCAGAGCGCCGGGTTGCGCCAGAGCTCGGGGAGACCGTTGTTGACGCCGAAGAACACGTTGTCGTGCATGTCCCATCCCAGCTTGTCCAGGACCCAGCCGCCGAACTGCCCTTCCTGGCTCGTGATGTACCAGTAGCCCGGGTCGAAGACCGTGCCCCGGACGCTGGTGTCCGCGGCATGTCCCATCTTGGTGAGGAGCGTTCCGAAATTGGAGACGCCGAACTTGATCTGCATGCCCTTCATGACGAAGATGTGGAGCCCGGCCGTGATGCCGATGATGACCCCCATGAGCGTCGTGCGCTGGGACGCGGTCAACATGCTCCAGATGCCGGCCAGCTCATCTTTGAACGATGCCGGCTGACCCGTCGCCTTCGTCCGTTTCTTGAGGAAGCCCTTCCGGATGTAAAAATAGTAAATGACCACGATCAGCACGAGGGCGGGGATGATCGCACTGATGAGCGCGTCTCCGATGAAGTACTTTGAAGCGCCCGGGAGGGCGCCGCTGATGGCCTTGGTGTGCGAGAGCTGGATTGAGGGCTGATCCCAGACGTAGCCGGCGAGGTAGTAGTCGAACCAGGACGTGACCTTGTCGGGAGGCAGATTCTTCGCCGCGGTGGACACCTTCCATGCTTCCGGTACGAGCTTCAGGAAGGGGCCGCCCACATCGACGAAGATCGCCTGGCCGAAGGAGATGCCGAGAATGGAAAGGATCGAGGTGCCGTTGCCCTCGCCGATCTTGTACAGGGAGCCCGAAGCGCATCCCCCGGCAAGCACCATGCCCACGCCGAAGATGACTCCCGAGATCAGCGTGTGGATCCCGAACGGGGCGGGATGGAACGTGCTCATATTGGTCGCCGCGAGCGTCGCCTGGATGAAGCTGAAGAAGATGAGCGCAACGAGGATGCCGACGGCCATGCGCGGGACACCGGCGGCAAAGAGGTCGCGCGACGCCGATGCGAAGCAGAACCTGCCGTACTGAAGCATCATGCCGTACGCAAGTCCGAACCAGATGTATACTACCAGGTACATGTAATACACATTTGCCTTGTAGTAGAGCAGGCTGATGAGGATCATCAGACCCAACACTGCAAAGGCCTTTATCTGATTTTTTTTCTCTTCCATAATACTATTCCCCCCCTTGACCTAGTTGTTGAAGGATGAACGTATCGGTGCGGTTTTATTATAGTGACAGACTCCCCCCTTTCATCTTGCGAGATGGTACGAAAAAGCCCATAAGGATTCTTAATGGGATAAGAAGGTAAGTTTATGAAAGAAATTGCGTCCGACATGTGTATTTATAGTGTCTATCAAACCAAAAATCAAGCGCTATTTTGGTCGTTATGTTGCATAATTTATTGATTGTGAAACACTTTATATTGATGAACAAAAGTGGCTGCAATTTGCAACAAACATGGCGAAGAACGGATAGCACGGGGAGCCTGCCGCACGATCTAATCGCGCGGTCGCTCAGGAAGGGGCCGACTTTTCAGGTACACACGGACACCGACAGTATACCGGAAAAGATCTTCGGTCATCCGGTATGATCGCGTCAATCGGTAGCCGTCAAGCCGAGCCGCCACATCAGGCGGCAGAGGACCTTGAGAGACATCCGAAAGCACGACGACGGGGATGTCCGGCGCAGGAGCATCTGAGACCGCGTAATACGCCGGGTTCCGGAATTCCCAGGTGAACCTGAGGGATGACCGCCCGATCTCATCCCGGCGCGGGGTAACGTCGCCACGCTCCCGGTACCGGATGCGTTTGTCCGTAAAAAGGTCGAGCAGGGGGACGGACACCGCGGGATTGACCACCGGGTCGGCCGGCCGGAGCGTGATGACCTCGACCGCATCCTCCGGCAGGCTGTCCAGATACCTGCCGGCCTGCTGGAGGTTGACAGCGCTCATGCTTCTGGCGAAGGGGAGGTAGACGAAGAACGCGATGACCAGCGATGAGGTGACCGTCCCGAACATGAGGAACCGGCGGAGTTCATCCCGCCTAACGGCTTGGAGCCCGTACGCAGCCATGAGGGTGATCATGGGGAACAGAGGCAGGAGGTAGCGGATCCTTCCGATTGGAAAGAGCACGGCAAGAAGGACGAGCCAAAGGACGATCAGATACCGTGCGTCTCGCTTCCGGAGCGCAACCGCGACGGATGCAAGGGCCGACGCCGTGATGTGCGGGTGTGTCTGGAAGAGAAAGGTCGAAACGAGGCTCTCCCGCCACCGGGAAAGCCCGGGACGCTGAAAGTCACGAAGCAGGACGATCTGCTCACGGACCACATCGTATCTCACGAGCAGGACCGCAACGGAAAGGATACCCGCCGCGAGGAGGATCGTCAGGCCCCGTTTGAGCGGCATGCGGTCGCCGGGCCCGGCCTGCTTCATGGTGCGAACGACCAGCGCGATGACGAGGACCGAGAGCATGAACCAGGCGGAATATTTCGCGAGGACGGTCAAAACAATAGTAGCGATGGAAAGCGCGGCCCATACGGGGCCGCTGCGGTCCAGCGCTTCAATGAAGGCAAACAGGGAGAGGGTGACGAAGAACATCGTCGCAACATCGACCAGCATGAGCGGGACCTGGGTCAGCAGATAGGGGATGCCGAGAAGCAGGAGACCGGCGGCAAAACCGGTATCCCGGTCCCAGAGCTTTTTCCCGACCAGAGCGGTGAGGACCGTTGTCAGGGAGAAGAGCGCGGTCGTGAATACCTGGACGGCGGTCCTGCTCTCGCCGAAGAGCTTGAAGATCAGCCCGTACAGAAACGGCAGGAGGGGCAGGTCCGTCCAGGCCTGTATGTCCCGGCCCCATTCCCGGAGAAAATATCCGATGCCGTATACCTCAAGATGTTTTGCCTGCGTGAAATAACGCGAAGCGTCCACGATGACCTCGGGCTCACTCCACAAGGGGATCGCGGCGAGGAAGGAGAGGATCGCGAGCACGACGATTCGATATTGCTCGGGGACAGGCTTTTGTGCAAGCAAAAAGGCGATGGCAAGTGCTGCCGTCAGGAAGAGATAGATGCGGGACGCATCGGTGTGCGCGAACACCCAGGACCAGCTGAACAGGCTGTTGTCATCATACGAGCGGAGAAGAAACAGCAGGACAAAGAAGAGAAGGAGGAAGGCGGCGGTGAAGAGCGTTGTCGCAAGCTTGTTCTGCACGGGGGGATTATAGCATCACCGCACTTCGAATTCAAACGCGGGACCGCAGCATGTCGGGCCGCAGAAATACCGTGCGACGCGCACCAATGATCATGGCGGCCGCACAGGGCTTCGTCCACGTTTTTTGTCCACGTTTTTTGTCTTTCCAAAAGCCGATATTACCATTATAATAACGGGCAAAATGCGCTGTCGACCATCGGAACAGTGAATTTCAATCGCAAGGCGTTGACGCTTTCAACGGCCGTTGCGGGACGGTCAATTGAAAATACTAATTCAGATATCACTCGCTGCAGAACGGCTGGTCCGCAATCTTATCGCGAAGTATTGCCCTTTTCCCATCAGGACCTTTCAGATCTTTATCGGCGTAATCACGTTCGTAATATCAATAACCATCCTCCTGCTCGGCTGGCAGTCCTCGGTAAAGATACGGGATGTCGTAACCGAAGACTTCAATCAGCAGCAGCTAGTCCTCGCTCAATATGCCGCCAGGCAGATCGAGAATTCGATCAACATTCTCAGGCGGGACATCCTTCTTCTCGGCAATACCCTCTCTACGCAACACCGGACGGAAGCGTCCATAGAAAGAGTCCTCGTCACCACTGCCCCGAGCAGCTTTGACCAGGGAGCCCTTGCCATACGGTATGTGAATGCCAGAAACCATTTGACCCATGTTGTTGACGGCAGGGGATACCGCAGGGAGCCCCAATCGTATGAGGACCGGGAGCGTCTGGAATGGGCCAGGCAAGCGAAGCATGGTAGTGACATACTGGTGAATGACGTCAAGCTGACCTTATATGATGGTACCGAGCAGAAGAAGCTCATCATGTATTTGTCGAGGTCTGTGTGGCGCGGCCCGGCATCCGGTTCACAGCGAGCGACCACCGTCAGTTTCGCCGGCGTTCTCGTCTTTGTGCTCGATGCAGGCGGGATCGCGGAAAGCACCACAAAGTCGATCCGCTCGGGCAAGACAGGATATGCATGGGTGCTGGACAATAAAGGGATATTTCTCTATCATCCGGAGGGCGAGTTCATCGGGGAAAACGCATTTGAGGCCAGAAAAAAGCGTCAGCCCGCCATATCCTTTGACCAGATCAATGAGATCCAGCGGGAACTTATGCTCAAAGGGAAAGAAGGCAAGAGCTCCTTTTTATCAGGATGGCACCGCGGAGAGGAGGGAAGGATAAAAAAGCTCATCGCCTACACTCCGGTGCGTTTTGATCCGGAGCAAGGCCGGATCTGGTCTGTGGCGGTTGTGGCGCCGGTGAGCGAGGTGGAGGGAGCCATTCGCGGCATCCAGGTCAGACAGTTCCTGCTGGAGGGCATCGTCATCATTGCGATCATTGCCGGCGGTCTGCTCATCATCAGCCTCGTATTCAGGTGGTCGGAATCGTTGAGCGTGCAGGTTGAGAAAAGAACGCGGGAATTGGCGATATCGGAAAATCAGTATCGTTCCCTGATAGAGAACGCGAATGACATCATATTCACGACGGACCGGGATGGGACCTTTTTGTCCATTAACCAGGCGGGTTACATGTTTTTTCACAAGGTCGCCGTTGACCTTATCGGCCGCAGCCTGGGGGAGATCTGCTTTAATGAGCACAGCGCCTTTCTGCAGTTCAAGGCCATTGAGGATGTTGCCGATTCAAGGGAAAGCCGCCAGCTGACGTATCCTGTGACCATCGAAGGGGAGGAATACTGGATCAGCACGAATTTCACCGCGTTACAGGACGAGAAGGGATCCGTGCACGCCGTGCTGGGGATCGCGCGGGACGTCACGGAGAGCAAGAGAAGAGAGGAAAGGATGTATCATACCGAGAAGCTTGCCTCTATAGGCACGCTGGCCGCGGGAGTGGCCCACGAGATCAACAATCCGCTCGCCGTCATACTCGGGTTTGCGGACATGCTCCTGGGCAAGACGCCGCCGAACACGGAGACCTACGACATCTTGAAGACCATCGAAAAACAGGGAAACAACGCAAAAAGGGTCGTGGAGAACCTCCTGAGCTTCGCGCGCTATCGGGAGCCGAAGGATGAGTTCATCGACATCAACAAGAATATCGAGGAGATGCTGGCGGTCGCGGGCAATACCCTGCGGCTCCACAAGATCGCTCTGAAGAAAATGCTCGCACCGCACCTTCCGGCGGTCAAGGGAGATGCCCGGGAGCTCCAGCAGGTCTTCTTCAACATCATCAACAATGCGGTGGCCGCCATGGACGGCAGCGGCATGCTCACGGTCGAGACGGCAGCTGGCGATGACGACCATCATGCGGTGCAGGTACGGATATCCGACACGGGACACGGCATCAGGAAGGAGCATCGGTCAAAGATATTCGATCCCCTGTTCACGACGAAACCCGTGGGGCAGGGCACCGGGCTCGGCTTGTCCGTTTCCTACGGCATCGTCTCGAAATACGGCGGAACGATCACCTTTGAAACAAGGACCGAAGATGAATCTCCGGTTACCGGAACAACCTTTGTGATAACGCTGCCAACGGCGGAAGACGACCGGGGGTAACATGCGCGAGGAGGAGACCATGCCCGAGAAATTGCTGATACTTGATGATGAGCCTGATATGCTGAAGCTCCTGAGCATGATCATCCGGGAAAAGACCCCCTACGAACCGGTCACCACGAACAACCCCCATGAAGCGGTGGAGCTCGCACAAAAAGGCGGGTTCGTTCTGGTCATCACGGACCTGAAAATGCCGGGTCTTGACGGCATCGAGGTCCTGACCGCCATCAGGCGCACGAACGAGGACATCCCGGTCATCTTCATCACCGCTTACGGGTCCGTGGAATCGGCGATCGAGACCATGCAAAAGGGCGGTTTCGATTTCATCACCAAACCCTTCAAGAAGGAGCAGATCCTTTTCACGATAGAGAAAGCGATGAAATTCATCGAACTGCAGAAAGAGAACAAACAGTTGAAGGAACGATTGAAGAACGCAGAGGGCAAGTAGTCCGCGCGACCGGCCGCGGACGGTTAATGCTGCGGCATGTGGTCCCGGACAAAGTCCTCGATGAACATATCGGTCACCGCATCGTTGTACATGACCATGTCAAGCTGCTTGGTATATGCCGTCAGCTTGCCCATGATCTTCAGCCGACTCTCGATATCGGTCCTCGCGATCTTGAGCAGCGACGCTTCCATCACATCCTCCTTCGCGGCAACCCTGAAGTCCAGTTTCTTCAGGATCTCGGTGATCAGCCTGATCCGACGAAGCCGCCTGTCCGTGA
>JAAXXJ010000344.1 GCA_013334545.1 Nitrospirota bacterium
TGACAAACTTGCTTTTCCCGGGACAAAGGGCTATGGCTTCTTCAGGATATTTCCCGCAGCGGGTCGGCGTGTTGATAGGCCCGCTAGGTTCCTGTCTTCTCAGCGGAATTGATCGCCGCCTGCACGATCCTGCCAAGATCTTTAGCTTTGATCGGTTTATTGACGTATTCGAAAACGCCGAGGCTCAACGATTTGAGGTAGGACTCTACTGCGCCGTATGCCGTCAACATGATCACCGGAACCGACGGATCCATCTGTCGAAGGGCGTTCAGGAATTCAAGGCCATCCATACCTGGCATCCGGTAGTCCGTGATCACCAGGTCGATATTTGCCCCATCCTTCACTGAGGCCAATGCCTCTTGCGCCGCCTGTTTGGCGATCACCTGGTACCCGAACCGGGTCAGGATCTCTCCAAGGCTCTTCAGGATCTCCAATTCATCATCGACAAGCAGAATGGTCTTCATTCACAGCGGTCCTTAACCACGATTTGCCAAGACCGACCAAAACCATTGAGTATCGGTCTCCTTGTGCATGATGACAAGTATACCTAAGATGTTCTCATTGTCAAGACTATACCCAACGTTCATAGGAACCGTGCTGTGACCGATGCTGCTTCCTGATATCGTACTTGAAAAACGACGTTACAAGAACATCACTGATGCCGTTTGTATGAGCTAACTGCATTACTGTTGACCAGCAGGCGGCAGGGGTCGTGATCGTATCGGTAGGGGAGGCCCGAGGAGACGAGGAGTGAGGAAATTCATTAGCAGATGTTTAAGCGCAGAAGCTCACGGGAAATGCCGGCTGCGCACTTCTCATGGTTAAGGCTGGTAGACCAACAAGATATCAGTGAATCAACAGAGCAGAGTCAGTCCAGGCATGCCCGCTCGTGCCTGCTCATCAGTGGTCAGAGAGGCGACGTGATACGATATTGATCGTGACCCTTATTTCACTTTCTTTACGAAAATCTCTTTCGTAATGTCCTTGTCCACAGCGATCATGGTCTCACCGAGCTGGATCACGTAGGAAGGCTTCTTCTGATGAAGTTTCACGATACTGCCGGGTACAACACCCATGGCAGATAGCCGGTCGAGTCGCGAGTGGGAACCGGGAGTGATGAACACGATCTTCGCCTGTTCTCCCGGCACAAGATCAGCAAGGGGCGCCACGAGCGGCTTCATTTCCTGCCGGAACATAGCGCAACATTCACCCCGGGGAATGGGCTTGCCGTCCGGTGAGTTCGGTGGATGGCCGAGTAGGGTACAGACGCTATCCGTCACTTCCGGCGATAGGATATGCTCGAATTTGCAGGCCTCCGCCTCGGCGCTATCCAGGGCGAACAGGTCAAAGAACATCCGTAGTGACAGCCGGTGCCGCCGAACGAGTTCTCTGGCCCTCTTCTCGCCTTTCGGGAGCAGTTCAACGACCTGATCCTTTACGTCGATCCATCCGTTCTTGTTAAGTCCTCTCAGGGCTTCTTCACAGCCATCGATTTGACAACTCTGGAGTATATTATCCCATTTCAGCATTCCCTCTTCCCTGAGAGTCCACAGCACCTCCAGAATCTCATCTTCTTTCTCGACTTCTGGTAAAACGCACAGGGCCGGATGTCCAGCTTGTCCCTCTCCTCCGTGAAATCTTTTTCTTTCAGCCATAATGCTCCCCTCCACGTCTCTCGTCAAATGTACCACTTGCTACAATGCAACATTGAACGTCCTGAGCAGCCAGTTCAGCGCTCCCCCTACACCAAAGGCAAAGGGGAAAATGAAGGCGGCCATATACAACGCTGTTTTCATTCCCCGCTCTTTCACCATCATGAAAAAGTTCGCGATGCACGGCACAAAAAGGGTCATCACAGTAAGACTTACGACGATCTGGATGGGGTCAAGCAGGCCTTCCTTGGACAGCATAAAAAGTCCTGCTGCACCATAATCTCTGCGTAAAAAACCTATAACAAATGCTTCCGCGGCCCTGCTCGGCAAACCCAGAAAATTCACCACGATCGGGTCGGTGATCTTTTGGATATAGGCAAGGGCGCCTAATTTGTGCCCGACGAACAGGATGAACGTGCCAAGGATGAAGAGCGGGACCGCTTCTTTCAAATACCACTGAACGCGGGCAAGGGTCTTGACCAGGATATTCGTTAACTGCGGCACACGGATCGGTGGCAGCTCGAGAACAAAATCCGACGGCTCACCGGGTATGACATTTGCCGCAATATACCCGACGAGAAGCATCATCGATAAGAGCGTTAATATCCAGATGCCCGTGGCCAATCCTGAGAGACCAGCAACCAGCCCTAGGATTACCCCGAGCTGTGCTGAACAGGGAACGCCGAGAGCCAGGAGGAGCGTTACGAGAATCCGCTCTTTTTTCGTTTCCAGGATTCGTGTCGTGAGGGTGGCCATGGTATCGCATCCCAAACCGAGTATCATCGGAAGCACCGCCTTGCCGTTCAATCCCATGATCTTGAATGTCCTGTTCACCATTACGGCAAGCCGGGGGAGATAACCAGAATCTTCAAGCATGCTGAACGCGATAAAGAAGAATCCGACAATAGGAAGAACGATGGCGATGGCGTAAGTGATTGCCATGGTGAAAAGACCGTAGTCGCCGATCAGGAGTTCCTGAATAAAGGGAATTGGTACAAGGAAATGAACGATCTTCGTAATCCAGGGATTCAAGTACTCACCAAAGACCGTCTCCTCCAGGAATCCGACCGCATCCCCAGCCCCTAACACGCCCACGAACTGATACACGAGATACAGGACCGCCAGAAGGATCGGCAGGCCATAGATCGGGTGCATGGACCATTTGCCGATATGAAACGCAATGGCAGAACCTTTCCCTGCCTCATGCAAGCTGAGCACCTGTCCTAGGATCTCATCGGCTTTTTTCATTCTGCGCTGGTTGATAAGATATCCTAAGGAATTATTAAACTTAGATTGTGTCGCTTGACGTATTTTCTCGATGTCAGCGACAACATGGTCCTGCAGGTTCGCGTGGAGCCATCCTTTAAGGCTCTCATCTCCGGAAAGGACCATGAGTGCGATAGCACGTCGCGAAATATTCGCCTCTGGCAGCAGTACCGAGATGTCCCGTATCGCGCCCTCGATCGCATCGTCGTATCGAACATCGACGGGCGACTGACGGGGATGCTGGATGCCTTTCAAGAGCTTGTCGATCCCGCTCCGACGAATTGCAACAGTCTTAACCACTTCAAGGCTAAGAAGATGCGAGAGCTTTTCCTGGTCAATGATGATGCCGCGGCTCCGTGCCTCATCATCCATGTTGAGGTCGAGGATGAACGGGACAGACA
>JAAXXJ010000345.1 GCA_013334545.1 Nitrospirota bacterium
TCTCATCGCTTTCGAACTTCAGGAGGTCCTTCAACCGCGACAGCACGCTGTCCACAAAGGCCTTGCTGCCCGTGATCCTGACGCCGTCCGCTGCGTACGTACTTCCCTCATGGGTGTACCGGACCGGCTTGGGGGCCAGTTTCTGGTTGGCCCGCAGCTTCGCCCAGTGCTTCAGGAACGGCTTCTTTTCCATGAGGTCCCTCTTTTTTAATCATGAATGATGAATTTTGAATCGCGGCTACGCTGCGCCCCCTCCCATGAACTGCACCACTTCAACGCGGTCGTTCTCCCGGACCGGGGCCTCGGCATAGGTGGCCTTGCGCACGATCTCCTCGTTGATCTCGACCGCCACGCGTTCGGGCTTGATCTCGAGAAGCTCCAATAGCCCCCGGACCGTCAGGCCGGAGGGAATTTCCTTCTTTTCGCCATTCAGCGTGATCGTCATAATGAAAAAGCCATACCCGGGATAGGGTACGGCTGGAGAGGTTTGATGCTCATGGTGTTCACGCCTTCCCTACGCCGGCACTACCCGGATCAGGTTCCAAGGGTCGTCCTGGATCAGGACTCTCAGCCTCGCGGCTCCCCCGGCTCTGTGCAGGTACAATACAGCACTTTCCGACATAAAGTCAAGGCATTCTGCCTTATCCGCGTTCCCGTGCCCGTATCATCCGTTCAGCAGCTTCACCACGGCCATGCCGTCGTCACAATGATCAATGATGTTCAGCGCGCCGAAGGCCTGGTCGATGCGGAACAGGTTCAGCGGATCGAGACCCAGGACGTCGGCCAGGATGACGCGGTTCACGCCGCCGTGCAGCAGCATGGCGATCTCCTGGTCCGGGTGCAGCGCAACGATCCTCCTGTACTCGGGCAGGATGCGGTTCCGCACGTCCTGCAGGCACTCTCCCTCCGGCGGCCGGTAGTTCAAGAGGTCGGCCCGCCATGCCTTGTACTCCTCGGGGAATCGCTGCTTGATCTCCTCCGCCGTCATCCCTTCCCACTGCCCGACGCTCCGCTCCCTGAGCGCACGGACGGGCGCAGGGGACAGCCCCAGACGCTCCGAGATGATCCTGGCCCCCTTCACCGAGCGGATGAGATCGCTGGAATACACCGCCGTGACCGGCTTCGCTTCCAGCAGCCCGGCAAGGCGGTGCATCTGCTCGACACCCTTCGGCGTGATGTCAACGTCGATATGGCCGTTGTATCGTTTCTCGCCGCCATTGTCGACCTCGCCATGGCGCATAAGATAGACGCGAGTGAGCATAATAGATCCTGCCTGCAGGCCTGCATGCCAAGCATGAACTTTCCTTGACGGCCTGTTAGCCTGTCAACCTGTCAGCCATTCTCACCGTTCGCTCAGAAGGAACACGAAGAGCAGCAGGGTCAGCGCCTCGGTCATTTCGCTGACCGCGCCCACGGAATCGCCCGTCACGCCGCCGACCTTGCGCACGACGAACCACCGCCAAAGCACCGTGAACAAAGCCACGAGGCAGGGAATGGCGGCGGCAAGTGTGGCCGTCCTAACATCATACTGATAAATGACAAAGCCTGATAGGCCGACCGTGATGACCGACGCGGCGATGAGCCCCCCCAGCCGCACATGGCCCACGAAAGCCTTGCCCATGCCGTCCTCGCGGCCATAGTCCGCGCCGAACATCATGAGCATCTGGGCCCATCGGCTGAAGGCCGGCGCCGTAAGCAGCGCGGCGGTCTTGTGTTCGTCAAAAAGGTTGTTGAGGCAAACGTATTTGATGAGCAGGACGAAGAGAATGCTGAGGACGCCGGCGGTCCCGATCCTGCTGTCCCGCATGATCGCAAGGCGCGACTCATGGTCATAGCCTCCCATGACGCCGTCCACGCTGTCGGCGAGACCGTCGATATGCAGCGCCCGGGTGATGAGCACGGAGAGAAGGATCAGAAAGATGTTCGAGATAGTGTCCGGAAAGAGCCGCTGGAAGGCCTTGTCAGCATACACCAAGATGATACCGATGACGAAACCGACAAAGGGAAAGTAGGCCATTGACCGGGCGAGCTCGTTCTCGTTCACCTCGCTGTCCTTCTTGACCCTAAAGACCGTGAGGAACTGGAGTGCTGTTATGAATTTATGCAGCATCGTTTATTCTCCGGATTTTTTTGCCTCTGGACCGCTGCCCTTGTGGTGTACTTACGCCTCGCGTTTCACCGGCTCTTCGCCCTTCTCCGCAACACCCGCATCGGCGAAGGTGGCCATCTCCGTCAGGATCTTCACACCAGCCTCGACGAGCGAGATGCCCAGGGCCGCGCCGGTCCCTTCGCCGAGCCGGAGATTCAGGTCCAGGAGCGGCCGCTGTTCAAGGTGCTCCAGCGTCTTCCGGTGGCCGATCTCCACGGACTGGTGAGCGGCGATGAGGTACTCCTTGACCAGGGGGTTCATTTCAGCGGCAATAAGAGCGCCCGCCGTGGAGATGAACCCGTCCACCACGACCGGGATGCGGTGAAGCGCCGCACCCAGCACCAGACCGGCGATGCCGGCGATCTCGAAGCCGCCCACCTTGCTCAGCACGTCCAGGGGGTCCGACCGATCGGGCCGGTTCACGGCAATGGCCTTCTTGATGACCGCGATCTTGCCCTTGAGCGACGCATCGTCGATGCCCGTACCCCTGCCCGTGACCAGCTCAGGCTCCGTTCCGGTGATGACCGACACGATGGCCGAGGACGGCGTTGTGTTCCCAATGCCCATGTCGCCGGTGCCGATGATATCAAGGCCTTCCCGGTATTTTTTCACCATCTCGATGCCGACCAGAACGGCCTGCTCCGCCTCCTTCCGGGTCATGGCCGGCCCGGCAGCCATGTTCCGCGTGCCGCGTCCGACCTTCCGGACCTCGAGGCCCTCGGCGGGCTCGAAGTCGTGGTCGACGCCGATGTCCACCACGATCACCCGGGCGCCGCAGTGCCGTGCCAGCACGTTCACGCCCGCGCCGCCGCGCAGGAAGTTATAGACCATCTGGGGCGTCACTTCCTTCGGGTAGGCGCTCACGCCCTCGCCGGTCACGCCATGGTCTCCGGCAAAGGTGAAGATGATCTTGTTCCTGATCTCCGGCCGGTCCTTGCCCGTGATGAGGCAGTACCGCCGTGCAAGCTCCTCAAGCCGTCCCAGGCTCCCCTGCGGCTTGGTGAGATTGTCCAGCCTCGCCTGGATCGACGCGGTGCGGGAGCCGTCGACCGGTTTGATGCCCTTGATCACTTCGTTCAATATGCTCATCCCTACCCCCTCGATCAGAACCGGCTGCGATGCGGGATCCCGGCTCCAGCCCCCTGCCGC
>JAAXXJ010000346.1 GCA_013334545.1 Nitrospirota bacterium
GGCCAGCTTTCTGGCATGCTCATTGTCGGGCATTTCCTTCTTCATGAATTCTTCCAGGTTGCCCTCGACCATGGCCGCGGCCATGCGGTCTGCCGTGAGCGGTTCCTGATCTTCCCGCTGTTCACCGGGCCTCTTGCGGCCGAAAGGTGTTGAAGGCGGTTTGGGAAGCGGTTTGTCATTTTGAGACATGATCGTTACCTCTCTCTCTTATTACACTAACACTATACACCTGAGCGCAACAAGCTGGAACCAAAACCTTGGAACCGCGGCGCAAAGGTCACTAAGAAAATCTTAATTCTTCGTTCTAAACCAGAAAGAATCTTTTGTTTTCCTTCGCGTTCTTGGCGACTTCGCGGTAAGAGGTGTCTTCATCCATGTTTCCAGACGAAGTCGGGACTCGTGGTTAAACGCATTGTGGGGTCAACTGTTCTTGGACGGGCAGATGTCGTTCAGAATGCACGCGGCATGGTTGGGTCTCCGGGCCTGGCAGATGGCCCGTCCGTGGTAGATCAGAAGATGGGAGAAGTTCGCCCATTCTTTCTTCGGCGTGATGGCCAGGAGGTCCTGCTCGATCTTGACGGGATCGGTGTGCTTCGTCAGTTTCAGGAGGTAGGACAGCCGCTTTACGTGGGTGTCCACGGCGATGCCTTCATTGATGCCGAAGGCGGAGGACAGGACGATGTTCGCGGTCTTGCGCGCAACGCCGGGAAGGGTGACGAGCTTTTCCATGGTCCGGGGGACCGCGCCGCTGAACTGTTCCATGACCATGGCAGCGGCCTTCTGGATGCTCTTGGCCTTGTTGTTGAAGAAATTGACGGAGTTGATGTCCCGGGCGATCTTCTCCGGCTTCGCCGTCGCAAAAGCTTCGATGGTCTTGTACTTCCTGAACAGGCCTGGCGTGACCTTGTTCACCTGCACGTCGGTGGTCTGGGCCGAAAGGATCGTCGCCACCAGCAGTTCGAAGGGCGTCGAGAACCTGAGCGCGGTCAGCGGCGTTCCCGCGTATTCCTTCTTCAGCAGCTTGATGATGGTGAGGACCTTGTCACGATTGTTCAAGGAACGCCTCCGGTGCTTCCCACGGCCTTAGTAGCGTGGCAAGAGGAGCATAGCTGCGACGGCGTCTTTGCCGGATACCGGAAGAGCTTTATCTCGCCGGAGCTGTGGGGATTGTGGCAGCTCGCGCAGGAGAATATCCTCCCTTTACGCCTGGGGTCTTTGACAGGTTCCTTCCCCGCGCCTTTCATCGGTCTTTCCCCGCCGAGGGAATGGCCGGCCTTGCCAAAGACCCCGCCGGCATGAGAGGACTTTTTTACCGGGCCATGGCAATCGAGGCAGATTTCATAGGGGCTTTTCACGAGGATGCCGGGGTAGTCCGACGAGTGGGGGTCGTGACAGGTCAGGCACCTGCCTGCCTCTGCGGGAGAATGCTTCTTTGTCTTTGTGAACTCGCCCTTATCATGACAGTTGAAGCAGAGATCGGGGACAGCGGCGATCAGAAGCTTTTCGTTATTGCCCGCATGGGGAGTGTGGCATCCGGTGCAGCCCATCGCCACTGCTGCGTGCACGACTTTCTTCGTGAACTCCCTCCGGTCATGGCATCCGTAGCAGAGCTCCGGCTGTTCAGCGGACAGGCCTTTGGTGATGGCGTTGGTCTTCTTATGGGGGACCTTACGGGCAACAGCGATCCCGGTATGGCAGTATGGGCAGCCCCTCTGGAGCGGGGCATGCACGAAATTCATCCTGACCACGAGGCGGGCATGGCACTTGGTGCAGTCAACCTCCGTTGGAGCAGCAACAGCAGGAGCTGCCGCAAACGGTGTGAGGCAGAGCGACAGGACCGTTATGACGACACGTGCCGGCGCCAACAAGCTTATGGTTCGCATGCAATTCATCCTTAGCCGATGGGCTAATAAGTGGCGTATCAATAGACCGTGGTCCGATTGTAGCCGATTTCTTGCGTCGGTGCAACCATACTTTACTCTGCGGGGCTCGTGGATCCTTCGAATATTGAGCGGGATGGGGCTCTCGGAGAGTTATTTTGTTTGACAGGTTTGCAGCACTTCTTTATTATGCAGCACATGTCTGAAGGCAGAAAGGACAAGGAAGAGGACGACTGGGAATACGGCGAGGTGTGGAAGGACGGATCCCCCGATGACCTCGTGGCCGCTGATGCCGGTGAGTATGTCGAGGTCCTCCGGGGGGACACCGGCATGGGGTACAATG
The DNA here is from genome assembly GCA_013334545.1 of Nitrospirota bacterium. Taxonomy (GTDB): domain Bacteria; phylum Nitrospirota; class UBA9217; order UBA9217; family UBA9217; genus JAAXXJ01. Next base: position 2,224 of record JAAXXJ010000346.1, read on the forward strand.
ATACCACGATGCTGGAATATGTGCTTTTCCTCGGGGAGCACGGCATCAGGGCAACGTTCGATTCCTATCCTCTCGAGCAGATCAAGATCTACGTTCTCCGGGTGGAAGCCGGCAGGGAAGCGGAAGCGTTCGCGCTGCTCCGGAAGAAAATGCAGGACGACGAGTAACGGACGGGCAGGACCATTGGGGCCCGGCCTGTTTCATGGTTTCGGCTTTCGAGAGAATTTGGTTTTAGAGCAGTACGTGTCTGGCTTTTGCGCCTGGTTGTGTGTAAATTTAGTTGCACATCTCCTTTGCGTCCTTAATGCCTTTCTTGACCCATCTAAGGCCACGTCCGCTCGATCGCGCAAACTCGGCCTTCGGCCTCAAACATGCGCATCGCCCTGCGGGACGCGGCCTTAGGCCAAGATGGGTGCCCAAGAAACGCATAGGTCCGCTCCAGAGACGTGCGGGGTTTGGGTAAAGCCTCAAGCTTCTGCCTTTCCCAAGGCCCCTGCATCCCGTGAACAGGTCCGCTCACTCGCATGCGGAAGCAGCAAAAGCAAGTGCCACCACGAAGACAGGCAGACACGGCCGAGCCCGGCCGTGCCGGGCGAGGGGAAGTGCTGCGATGCCTGAAAAAGCCCGGTATCAGAACCGGCAGTGCATGCCTGCGTGGACCTGTGAACCGGGGTGCAGAAAAAAGAAGCATTGCCCTGCATACTCGACCCACTTACGAAGGAGAAAACCCAATTTATAAGGAGCCCATCATGTCAGAGGAGAAAGAGATCAAGGAGTGTGAAGGCACCCTGGAAACATACAAAACGAAGGTCTCGCAGGTGAACAAGGCAACGCTGACCTGGGACAAGGACCTGATCTTCGTCGGCCGGACCAACCGCGGCTACGAGGTAGAGTACGACGCCCAGCAGCAGTGGGGCTGCTCTCCCACCGAGACGCTGCTGCTCTCCGTTGCCGGCTGCATGGGCATTGACATGGTATCCTTCCTCAAGAAGATGAAGTGCGAGATCAAGTCCTACAAGATGGACATCATGGGGGAGCGGAACCCCACGCCTCCCCAGTAC
>JAAXXJ010000347.1 GCA_013334545.1 Nitrospirota bacterium
ATCATGAAAATTCCGCGAATCATGTCCACGCAGCACCCTGACAACGTTCAGCTACCGTTCTTTGCGGAGAGCCAGGATATGTCGGGAGACGACGAAATTCAGGAGGCGTACTACGCCTTCTCGCACTTGGGCTGCGACGAGCAGATGTGGGACTGCGAGGGCAAGGAAGTAGACGATTTCGTGGTGCGGAAGCTCCTGACGAAATACGAGCATTTCTTCAAGACAAAGCGGCTGGGTGAAGAAGTTCGCCTCACCCTGCGGCTGCCGAACCCTGAGGTGGAAAAGAACGAAGCCAAGGTCTTCGTAGAGACGCTCGAGAGCATCCCCCGGTCCTGCGACGCGGCCAGCCTGTTCTACGGGTGCGAAACGCCGCCGATCTATGAGGTCATCCTGCCTATGACCATGTCAGCCGAAAGCCTGAACAGGGTCTATTACTATTACAGGGATTTCGTCGTCGGAAAGCAGAACCAGCCTTTCTATCCGGGAGATATCACGATTGCCGAATGGATCGGCAAGTTCAACCCCAGAGAGATCAACGTGATTCCTTTGTTTGAAGACAGGGAGCACATGCTTGAGGCCCATACGATCATGCGGGCCTACCTCAAGGGTAAGAACATCAGACACCAGAGGGTATTTATTGCACGCTCTGATCCGGCCATGAACTACGGCATGGTGAGCGCTATTCTGTGCAACAAGATCGCGCTCCAGCGGCTCAGACTGCTGTCCGAGGAAACGGGTGTCCATATCTACCCCATTCTCGGCGCGGGCTCCGCGCCTTTTCGCGGCCACCTTGCCCCGGACACTGTTGACAAGGTCATGGAGGAATACCCGGACGTTCAGACCTTTACGGTCCAGTCTGCCTTCAAGTACGACCATCCGGTCGCTTCCGTGATCGCTGCCATCAATAAGCTTAACACCACTAAGATGATGCGTGGCTACGACATTGAAGAAGGAAAGTGCCTTGAGATCATAGACAAGGTCTCCGCTGAATATCGGAGAGCCATTGAACATATGGCGTTGCTTATCAATTATGTGGCCGCCTTCGTCCCGCGCAGGCGGATGCGCAAGCTTCATGTAGGCCTGTTCGGGTACGCGCGCAGCATCGGAAAAACATCGCTTCCCAGGGTCATCAGCTTCTGCGCCGCGTGCTACTCTATCGGGCTTCCGCCGGAGATCCTGGGTCTGAACGTCCTTTCCAAGGACGATATCCGGCGCATGAAGGATATGCATGTGAACTTCAACTTCGACATGCAAACAGCCATGTCGTACTTTAACGAGGACGTGCTCACCATCCTGCCGGACGAGGTTAAGGCGTCGCTCAAGCTGGATTGGGGCCCCTACGAGGTCAACCAGGCGCACAAGGCCGTTACGTCCCGGATCATCAAGGCCGTCAAGAACAAGGACAGCGCGAATCTGCAGAGCATGCTCGTCGAGGCCGCGCATATCAGGAAATATCTCGGATAATACAGGGAGGATGCGATCATGACACAGCCGTTGGTGGGGATTCTCATGGGAAGCGACAGCGACCTTCCGGTGATGGAGAAGGCGGCGGAAGTCCTGGGGGAAATGGGTGTAGCCTGCGAGATGGATATCAGTTCGGCGCATCGCTTGCCGGACAGGACCGCCGAATATGCCAAAACAGCTCGTCAGCGCGGCATCGAGGTACTGATCTGCGGCGCAGGCATGGCTGCCCACCTGGCCGGCGTCGTCGCTTCCCACACGACGCTGCCGGTGATCGGCGTCCCGCTCAAGTCGGGAGCGCTGAACGGCGTTGACGCGCTGTATTCGACGGTCATGATGCCTCCAGGGATCCCCGTGGCCACGGTGGCTGTTGACGGCGCGAAAAACGCCGCGTACCTCGCGTGCTCCATTCTGTCCATCAAACGCCCGGAACTTGCCGAGAATCTTGAGTTGTTCCGGGAGAGGACGCGGCAGGCGCTTCTGGGAAAATCCCGAGAGTTAAAGGCGCGGAACGGCTGACAGGGGAGCTGATCTCGTGGAACGGCTCTACAAAGGCATTCACAAATTCCAGTCGTCGCACTTCAAGCGCGAGGAAGAGTTCTTCCGGCGGCTGTCGACGCGCCAAACGCCCGAAGTGCTGTTCATTACCTGCGCGGATTCGAGGGTGGATCCCAACCTGGTAACGCAGAGCAGTCCGGGTGACCTGTTCATCATTCGGAACGTGGGCAACATCGTGCCGCCCCACAACGCCATCAAGGACAAGAACAGCGTGGCCGCGGCGATCGAATTCGCTGTCCTTGGTCTCAAAGTTACGGACATCATCGTGTGCGGCCACTCGAACTGCGGCGCCATGCAGATGCTCCGCCGCAACGAAGCCGCGTTCCTTGGCATGCCCCACCTCAAGGAATGGGTGGAGATCGCGGAACCGGTCAGGCGCATAGTAGATCGCTTCTATCGCGATGCGTCCGACGAAATGAAGGAGAGGATCACGGAGAAGGAAAACGTGCTGATGCAGCTCAGAAATATCGAAACCTATCCCTTCGTGGAAATGGCGCTGGAGGAGGGGAGCGTTCGGCTGCACGGCTGGTACTACGACATCGGCACGGGGCGGATCGCAGCGTATGATCCGGAAACGGACTCCTTTGAGAACATCTCTGCGGCGTGAAGTGAGTAGCGGGAAAAAGTCCCGCAAAATGCAACGATCAAGAGGAGGGCGGTTGTGAGAAATGAAGCAGTTCTCATTGTAGACGATAACAAAATTATGAGAGATACGCTTCAGGGGCTTCTTGAGGCAAAGGGGTACAGCGTCAGCACCTGCGAAGACGCCCCATCTGCGCTGCTGCTGGCGGGCAAAAAGCAATTCGATATAGTTCTCGCCGATTATCAGCTGCCCCAGATGAACGGGGATGAAATGGTTTGCCTGCTGCGTCAACAGTATCCTGATGTTTATATTATCGGATTCAGCCTTGCGAATAAAAAACAGGCTTTTCTTGAGGCTGGTGCCGACAAATTTATACGCAAGGAGCATATCTTCGCGGAACTTCTACGGGCAGTTGAGAATAGAACGAGGAACTGCGTGGTGGAGAGAATATAAGTGATTGAAGATGCAACACCTCGCCGTCATCAGCGTGTTGCTCAAGTGCAAAAATCAGCTGCTCCCCTGGGCTCGATGAGCCATTCGGGGCTGGGAACGGCAGATAAGCGAAAGCTTGTACGAGTCGGTTTTCGGCCCCCTTTTTTGCAGAAAGTGATTTGCGAAGATTGAATTCAATAGACCCGCCGGAGCACTCCGGCGCTTATTGCGAAACAAATATCAAGGAGG
>JAAXXJ010000348.1 GCA_013334545.1 Nitrospirota bacterium
ACCGTATCCTGGACACCACGGACTACACCGTCCATTATCTCCGGCAGGCGATCGAGCGGGACTATGCCGGCGGTGACGGCGGGCGGCCCATGCAAATCACCCTCGTGACCTTCGGTTACAAGTACGGAGCTCCCTACGACCTGGATCTTCTGTTCGACCTTAGGTTCCTGCCGAACCCGCATTTCCTACCCGAACTGAAGCCGCTCACCGGGGAGGATGACCGGATTCGGGAGTACGTGACGGCTCCGCAGGAGTCCGAGGAGTTCCTCACACGTTTCATGGAATTCCTGGCATACCTGGTTCCCCGGTACCGGACCGAGGGGAAAAGCTATCTTACCATCGGGCTCGGGTGCACGGGCGGGAGGCACCGCTCCGTGGCGGTGGGATTGGTCGCCGCAGAGCGCCTGCGGGCGCTTGGGTACGAAGTGAACGTCAAGCACCGCGACATCATGAGGGCATGAATCCAGGAGCAAGTGCGTTCCCCGTAGCTTGCTGCAGGGAGCTTCAATCCAGGAGCGGGCGTGTTCTTCGCGCTTGGAGCAGGGTGCGTGAACGCGGCGCGCCGGGAGCTGCATCGACGGTATCAACCGAGGGGCATGATTGATCAAGCGGGGAAGGGCGGCCGGGCATCATCGGGCCCCTTCAAAGGAGAAGAGGTATGGTCGGTCTGGTGGTCGTATGTCACGAGGACATGGGCGCAGAGCTGGTCAGGGCCGCTGAGATGATCGTGGGCAGGATCGAGGCGGTCGAGACCGTCGGAGTCAAGCAGGACAGCGCACCGGAAACGCTCCGGGACCGGATCCAGGGAGCCATCAAGAAAGTGGACCGGAAGAAGGGCGTCATGCTCCTCACCGACATGTTCGGCGGTACGCCGTCCAACATCGCCCTCGCGTTCCTCGGCGATTCCGTCGAGGTCGTAAGCGGTGTGAATCTGTCCATGATCATTAAGTTCGCGAACCATCGCGAGGAGAAGGCGCTCCCCGAACTGGCCAGGCTGGTCCAGGAGGCGGCCCAGAAGAGCATTGTCATCGCAAGCCAGATGCTGAAGGGGAAGAAATAGCGCTCTATGATCATCCTCGTACGCATAGACGACCGCTTGATCCACGGTCAGGTCGTTGAGGGGTGGGTGAACTTCCTGAAAGCCACCTGCATCCTGGTGGCGGATGACAAAGTGGCCGCGAACCCGCTCCAGCGCTCCATCATGGAGATCTCCGTGCCGGAAGGGCTGAAGGTCGTCATCGGCAAGGTCGAAGAGATCTGCGAAAAGGTCCGCTCACCGTCGCTGGACGCGGAACGCGCCATCCTGCTCTTTTCGAACCCCGTCGATGTGGTCCGCTGCCTGAAGGCGGGACTGTCGTGTCCGAAGATCAATCTGGGAGGTCTTCACTTTGTGCCGGGCAAGCGGAAGATCATGGACGTCCTTGCCGTCAATGATGCCGATCTCGAGGCCCTACAGGACATCCTGCGGCAGGGGGTGAAGGTCGAGATCCAGACGGTGCCGACGGAAAAGCCCCGGCCGCTGGAGAAGGCGTTTAAGGTGTGTCTGGGAGCGTAAGGCAGTTGGGATTTCCGAGTGCGGAGTGCGGAATCATACCTATTCTCCGTTGAAGTCGATTCGAGTTTCACATTGATGCTCTCTGCAGCAAGCTGAAGGGAGTCTTCGGTCCTTAAGGTAATATTGTTGCTCTAATCGCTCGCTATTCCCGCTGCAAGCGGCGAGGAATGCGCTCGCTCCTGGATTCACCGGCCCGCATGCAAACTATGTTTGATGCTCATACCATAACACAGGTCCTCGTCGCCGCTGTGATCTGCGGCATCATCGGCCTCGACCGGACGGCCCTGGGACAGTTCATGATATCACAGCCGGTGGTCGCCGGGCCTCTGACCGGATGGCTCCTGGGCGACGTGACCGCAGGATTCATCATCGGCGGGACTTTGGAGCTGATCTGGGTGCTCGACATGCCCATCGGGACGTTCGTGCCGGCGGATTCCACGGTGGCCGCCGTCGCAGCCACGGCGATCGCGGTACTGGGCAGCGGCAAGCAGGCGGACCTACCGGTGATCGGGTTCAGCCTGCTCATGACCGTCGCAATGGTACCGGTGACGATGTTCGCTGACCACCTGATGCGCCAGCGGAACGCACAGATCCCTGAGCTCGCCTTGTCGTCCGGCGGACGGCCCACGGAGGCAGGTGTAACGACCTGGCACCTTGCGGGGCTCATTGCGTTCTTCCTGAAGTCGTTCTTCATGTGCCTGGCACTGGTACCAGCAGGACTCGTTCTTGTCGCAGGCTTCCGGTCGCTGCCGGCGCCATTCTCCCGGGCCATGGAGGTCTTCGTCACCCTTCTCCCGTTGCTCGGGGTAGCGTCGGTGGTGCGCAGACTTTCGATGAACACGCTGGACCGGACCTTGCTCATGGGATTCTGCGTTGGCGCCGTCAGCGTGCAGCTGTTCCATGTCCCGGAGCTCGCAGCCATCATGCTAGCGGCTGCGGGGGGCTGGGTGGGGGTGCGTTCCCATGGCGCGTGACGTGCTGTCCCTGCGGACCGTGGACCTGCTCGGCATCTTCTGGAGGTCCTTCTTCATCCAGGCGTCGTGGAGCTATGACCGGCTGCAGTCACTCGGCTTCGCGTTCGCGCTCCTCCCGGCGCTGCGGCGGCTTTACCCGGACCGGGCAGAGCTCTCGTCGCGTCTGGCGGTGCACATGGAGTATTTCAACACCCAGCCGTATCTCGCCTCGTTCGTCCTGGGGGCGGCTGCTCGGGCCGAGGAGGAACGTGCGTCGGGAAGGAAACCGGATCTCGATGTGACGGAGCTGAAAACGACCCTCATGGCCCCCCTCGGAGCGCTGGGAGACAGTTTCTTCTGGGGCTCCTTGAAGCCATTTGCCGCGGCGGCGGCGGTCGCTGTGCTGCTCACGGGGACCTGGTGGGCGCCGCTCCTGTTCCTGCTCCTGTACAATATCGTGCACGTGGGTTTGCGGTTCATTCTTGTATTCGTCGGCTATTCGACACAAGGCGATGTCATGGGGCTGATGTCCCGGTACAACTTTACCAGGTTGGCGCGGATGTACAAGGTCCTGTCCCTTGCCATCGTCGGGTGCATCGTCGGCACCATCTCCGTTTGGGACCCGGATTTCCGGCCTGCTGTTGCCATTCCCTCACCAGCCATGGCGGCGGGGGGATTGGCGCTCACGCTGGCGTTGACCGCCCTGCTTCGCATCGGCGCGACCCCGGTGAATCTGATGATCGGCCTT
>JAAXXJ010000349.1 GCA_013334545.1 Nitrospirota bacterium
CTAGTGCCCCTTCTATGCCTTCCGCAACAGGACATGACATGCGAAACGAATCTCGTATCTCATTCTTTACCTCGTGCTATCCTCCTGCTTACATAGATATCGAGATCTTTCTCGCCAGAACGCAGGAAATCCAAGAAGTTCAACCCCTTGAACCTGCATGTTTCGCATATACTAAGTAGTATGAGATAATCACAAATACCTTTTTCCGTGGACTGACCATCCAGACTCCGCCGTGGAAGAGAATCAGTGTGGATGATGTCCCTCATATGTTCGCCTGTAGCATTGTTCCTGGAGGCTGAGATAGTACGCAGAAATTCTGTCAAAAAACTAAGCGCTTTGCAGTCCTCAACATTGTATGTCACCAGCTTCTGCTTCAATGCCGTTTCATGTGATTTTTCCCACTCACTCCTCCAAACGATAGTATTGATCCCCGATGCTTCGGACTCTGACCAGTTAAAGCCGAGATATCGGACCACATCTTTCAGTCCATTTGAATAAGTTGGGAAATAGATTCGTGCAAAGATGAAAGACAATAGGTTTAGTGACGAACTGATTGACTGTGCGACAATAGAATCCCCAGAGGGGCTGCCATAACGGCTGCACATATGTTTCAAGAATGATGTCTCGAAGCTTCCGAAGTGGATTATCTGTGGTCTATCGATTACTGACAGTATGTCGATGAATTGGCTCCATATCCTCTTCTCATCGTATTGACTGTTAGCCCACAAACTATGCTGAATTGGGGATTGAGAGGTCCCTACACGAACCCCGATCAGGTAATAGAAATCCCGGTCGGGGATTCCCTCCACGTCAAGGTAAACCGGTCACCTTTATCGGATGATCGCTTAGATTTTCGCCTGGGTCTGAACATATAAGAAAGATGGGTTACAGTAAAGATCCCCTTCTTGTTGAGATTCTTCCGTTCTTTTTCCAATATGCCGGACATTAGACTAAGATCATCTTTTTCCTTAGCCTTACGGTTACACGTGGGCTGAAACTCGCATTCCACACAATGGCGGTTCAACACGAGATCCGGGGGAGAATCAGTAGAAAGTACCTTAGCAATTCTGCTTGTCACTTGGCGTACCGTCTTAAGCAAAATTGCAATGTTCACACTTACCGTAGTCCCATTGTCCCCATGGACTAATGGACCCCGGGCGATGGGGCGACCTAAATGCTCTGATAGAACATGAGCATCAAATGCCAGTAGCAGTTTATCGTCTCTCGTAAGTTTGTTGCGAACAATTAGGCGAACCGGAATAAATTGCCTTCGTCGGCCTCGTCCCATAGGCGGAATCTTTCTCACTGCATGGATATTCGATTGCAGGTTTTTTTCGCGGATAGTGACGTTTATTGCAAGCCGCCACCGTGCTCCCCTCACATCTTCAATTCGCTGCGGACTGATGATGCATTCGTTTGGTAATACTTCCGCAGCCAAACGGTTTGCTTGACAATTCCGGTATGAGTCGTTTTGACCCCGAACCCACGCGGCATATAAACCTGGCGTCATCGGTTCATTCGCTGATAATAGAAAACATTTGAGGGGACATTTGAGGTAAGCTTCAAAAAGTTTCTCGGTGATTTTCATACGTGGTTTGTTATCACGATTACCGATTGTACTCAAGCATGGTGGAACTATTTTAGAAAATCAACAGTACAGCAAGTACATCGCGGGAAAAGATGTAAAGAATATTCCTGTGGTCGGTCAGTGATCATTCTTACCTCTTTCACCTCTAACTATTCATAACAGCATAAGGTCATATGTTGAAGATTATGGATAGAAATGTGTAGAAGCAAAGACGGAACGAGATCAAGAAACTCATTCCGTTACGCTGGCCCTCGGAATAATCGGCGATCAAGGTCGATCAGAAACAGCCGATGCACGTTCAAGAATGATCTGGGCTGCACGGCGTGCCCCCTCAGCCGGTATCTTCGCATACGTTACCTCGCGCCCAACATTCGCCACGATCGCATCGGCCAGTGACGAAGGTGTCGTGCGCCCCTGGGTCATTCGCACACCCGCCCCATGCCGCGCCAGCCGGTTCGCGATCGTGACTTCCTGTTCGGACTGGCCTTCAACGGGGAAGAAAAGAAATGGTCGACGCAACGCCGTGACTTCGAGCGTTGTGGTCCCGCCGCCCTGCACGACGGCAAGGTCGCAGACGGCCAGGTGCTTGTAGAGGTCCGGCACCATGCCATACCGCTCGGGACCTTGGGGGATGTCGAGCGTGGCGGGGTCGATACGTGGCCCGCACACGAGAACCATCCTCAGGCCCGGCAGACACTGCGCGGCCAGCGGGTAAGCACGGCCGCAGAGTTCGAGGAGCGAACGTCCCACCGCAGTACCGCCGACGGTACAGATCACAAGCGGCTCAGACCCATAGTCGAGTGTCGCCCTAAGGTGGGACCGATCCCGTACAGTTTGGATATCAAAGCCGAGCGGGTAGCCGACAAACTCGACATGGTCCTCGGCATACCGGCGGCGGTTCGGCAAGAAGACTCCAAACGGATGGTCGGGCACATCCTCGGGCTCTCCGAAGAAGATAGCGGCATTGTTCTGGCGCGCCGTGACACGCCGCTCCTGCGCCCAGATGAAGTTGAGGCCCCAGGCGCCGAGCCACTCGAGCGGATTGCGAGTCGTGACATCCATGCCGTAGAAGTCATACATCATGATGAAGGGTACATCGACTGGCAGCACATTCATGCCGAAGACGTATGCGACCACGACCTCATAGGTCTCATTGCCAATAATGACGTCGAATTGACCGTGCTTTGCTGCGTCGCCGAGCACCCGGGCGTTGTGAAGCCAACATCCAAGCGCGCGGTACACGTACGTGGTGAGGCTAAGGTGGCCACCGTGGGCTGCTGCCTCGGCCTGATCCGTCTCGCATCGGTAGCTCGCGCATTCAGGGACAAGGATCTCTCCTCCTGCGGCGAGTACATCAGAGGCGGGTGGTGCGGCCAGCCAGTGTATCTCGACACCGGTTTCCAGCGCACGCAGCTCGCGGGCCACGGCGAGGTCGCGGGTCACATGGCCGAGCCCAATCGACCCACTCACATAAAGCATTCGGATTGCACTCATAGTAATATATTGATAAGACATTGCTTCTGACGACTCGGAGTATAGGGGGGGTATTTTTGTCTGTCAAGGGATAATATTCATCGAAAAACGGGGGACGGTGATGCAGTTGGGCAGGGTATGTGGATTGGGGTCTATTGGGGACAGCTGTCCCCAATTTCCCCA
>JAAXXJ010000063.1 GCA_013334545.1 Nitrospirota bacterium
AATTCGAACGCACCTTCTGGCAGACCGCGGAAAGACGCTCGAGGCCCATGCCCGTGTCGATGCTGGGTTTCGGAAGCGGCGTCAGCTTGCCGGTCGTGTCGCGGTTGAACTGCATGAACACCAGGTTCCAGATCTCGAGGTAGCGGTCGCAGTCGCAGCCCACGGCGCAGCCAGGCTTGCCGCAGGACATCTCCGGCCCCTGGTCGATGATGATCTCCGAGCAGGGTCCGCAGGGCCCGGTGTCGCCCATGGACCAGAAGTTGTCCTTCTCACCCAGGCGCACGATGCGTTCGGCCGGTATGCCGACCGCGGTGCGCCACAGCTCGAAGGCCTCGTCGTCGTCCTTGTAGACCGTGGCCCAGAGCTTGTCCGGCGGGAGCTTGACCTCTTTCGTCAGGAACTCCCAGGCGAACTCGATGGCCTCCTTCTTGAAATAGTCACCGAAGGAGAAGTTCCCGAGCATCTCGAAGAACGTGTGGTGCCGGGCCGTATGGCCCACGTTCTCCAGGTCATTGTGCTTGCCGCCGGCGCGCACGCACTTCTGGGAGGTCACCGCGCGCTTGTAGTCCCGCGGGTCCTCGCCGAGGAACACGCCCTTGAACTGCACCATACCCGCGTTCGTGAACAGGAGCGTAGGATCGTTCTTCGGCACGAGCGATGAGCTCGGGACGACCTTGTGACCGCGCTTGGCGAAATAGTCGAGGAACAGCTTACGGAGTTCGCTGGCTTTCAAAACGCACCTCGTGATAACAAGAATATGAACATAGTCACCGTACCGGGGAAAATAGCAGAAATAAAGGAAGAATTCAACAGATTAGTGCGGGATCGGGAGCGCCTTGTTTGCGAGCCCGGGTACACCGAGCATCTCCGCCACCTCTACCAGATGCCGCTCCGCGTCGTCCTTCGACCCAAAATGCCCGAACTCGACATCCGACCCCTTCGTGATGCCCAGGACAATGTTGTGCGATGCAGAGCCATCGCTCCATTCGTGGGCCCGCACTTCGATGCGTGCGACCATGCCGAAAGGATGCCGCTGCTCCCGCAAGGCCCGGCCGGGACCGGTGGATGATGGTGCGCATCCCAGCATCGAAGATAATGCTCTGTTCTGAGCCGAACAGCGCCGAAGCGATCAAGAGGACGCTGACCGCGAGCGAGACAAGCGAGATCAGGACGGGGATGAAAGCGAAAACAGCCGAGTCGCCCCTCCGCGTCGGGAGGATAAGCAATTCATAGGGTGCGGAGAGCGGAAGTAGGCCGAACAGGAACAGGGTGATACGCTGTACGAGGGGAAAGCGGTCGGTGAAGGTCAGTCTGCCTGATGAACGCTCTATTATATCCACGGGATCGCCATGCCTCTCCAGGAGCGGTCACGCCCCGTCTTCACATATCGCGTTTAGTTTATCAGGCTGCACAGGCTTGCAGAACCGGTTGATAAACCGGATGAGTGGACCGGCGAACCAGGGAACACCTGAGTTCCTGATGATCACATCCTTTGTTGCGATGGTACGGACGTCCCTTTCCTCTAGCGTGAAGCGCTCAACGATCTCGAAGGCTCTGCGGATGCCCCGCCAGAGCAGTTCCCGTGCCGCAGTTCCAGCAGACACCCGTCATCCAGCCTCGTTATCCGCGACTAGAACTGCAGTTCACGCTGCTTCCATGCGCACCGGCTGTGAAAGTGCTGACCGGTTTGAAAGGCTCCTCGCGCCTCGATTTCCACGATCTTTTCGTTCCACCAGAGGACTGCTCGGGTGTGATGATGCAACGCCAGACATGGGATGCTGGCCGGTCGATCTCGGAACGTTCGCGAAGTTCATATTGGTCGAACTTGAGTAACGAGCTACGCATCATGCAGTATATGCTTAATCACTATCAGGATCTCACATGACCGTGCGAAGGATCGCCCGGATGATCTCGGAGGAAAATCCCTTGCGTTCCAGGAAGCCGGCAAGCCGTCTGCGGCGGACCTCCGGCTCGAACCGGGTCAGGGTCCGGAGCTTCTTGGCAGCTTCCTTGCGGGCAACCTCTGCCTCGGGTACGTCCTCGAAAAGAGTGCTGAGGGTCTCTTTGATGGTGTCGCGGCTGATACCCTTGTTCCGGAGTTCCTGCTCGAGCCGGCGCCTACCGAATCCCCTGCTCCGGACCCGGCTTGCAGCCCATTGCCGGGCGAACTGCTCATCGTTCAGATAGCCGAGCTTGATCAGGTGGTCGATGACGGAGGAGACGATGTCGGGGGGAAAGTTCCAGTCGCGCAGCTTCTGCTCGACCTCGACGCAGCTGCGTGGGCGGATGGTGAGATACCGGTAGGCGGAGTTTCTGGCTTGTTTGAGTACCTTGTATTCGTGAATAGAATGGGGCGCAGCATGCTGCGCCCCTGTTGATGGTTCATCAGCTCCCTCACTCCTCACCATGCAGGTCTTGCTCCTTCAAGCCTTACTTGTCCCCAAATCGATCGATCTTGAAGTCGCTGTCCCCTGATGTTCCTTTGTACTCCTGTGCTTCCCTCGGTTTCTGGGTATAACCGGTCGTACCGCCAGGCTTCGGTGCTGTCCCGCCGATGGTCCCCCGGATCCCGGTGCCGCCTCGCTTTTTTTCGTCCTCTTCCAGGGCGATATCGCTGGTTGACTGGATGCCTTTGACCTTGAGTGCAAAATCATCGGGATTGCTGGCCGACAGGAGCGCCTCCTCATAGGTAATGAGGCCCTTCTTGTACAGCCCAAGGAGGGACTGGTCGAAGGTCTGCATGCCGTAGTGGACCATGCCGGTGGAGATGATCTGGGGGATGTTGCGGGTCTTCATATCGTCGATGATGGATTCGCGGACCGAAAGGGTCCCGAGCATCACCTCAACGGCCGGTACGCGGCCCTTGCCGTCAGCGCGGGAAACAAGGCGCTGGGAGATGATCCCCTTGATCACGGCGGCAAGCTGCATCCTTACCTGCTTCTGCTGGTACGGCGGGAACACACTGATGATCCGGTTGATGGTCTCCGTGGTGTCTACGGTGTGAAGGGTTGAAAGCACGAGGTGTCCGGTCTCCGCGGCGGTCAGGGCGATCGAGATGGTCTCGAAATCGCGCATTTCACCGACAAGGATGACGTCCGGGTCCTGGCGAAGGGCACTCCGGAGTGCGTCGCTGAAACTGAAGGTGTCAGAACCGATCTCGCGCTGGTTAATGATGCTCTTCTTATCCCGGTGCAGGAACTCAATGGGGTCCTCGATGGTGACGATATTGGTCGTCCGAGAAGTGTTGATGTAGTCAATCATGGCGGCCAGGGTCGTGGACTTGCCGCTCCCGGTGGTCCCGGTCACCAGGATGAGCCCGCGCTGCTCCTGGGCGATCTTCACCAGCACCTGCGGGAGCACGAGATCCTCGAAGTTCAGGATCTTGGCCGGTACCATACGGAAGACCATGCCGACACTGCCGCGCTGCTTGAAGATATTCACGCGGAACCGGCCGAGGCCCGGCACAGCATAGGCCATGTCCAGCTCGTTCTTCTCGTTGAACCGTGCCTTCTGTGAAGGGTTCATGATGCTGGACGCAATGGCAATGTTGTCGTCCTGGGTCAGCCTCTTCTCGTTCTCGAGGGGGACCAGGTGGCCGTCGATCCTGAGCACCGGCGGCACGCCGACCTTCAGGTGGAGGTCCGACGCCTTTCTCTCGAATGTCGTTTTTAGCAGATCGCTCAGTGCCATTGAAGCCTCCTCGTTCCTTCCGCCGACCAGGACCAGGCCTGTTCGGCGGATGATCAAGGATAATTATACCTGAATTTGCTGAATAGTACGAGAAGAAGATACGGGGACCCGGCTGCCAGCGCAGGCCGCGCCCGTGCAGGAAAAGGCGAAGCCAGGTTTTTTGCCTCATGGAGAAGGATGATCGCCCGCGTTCCCCCGTCGAAATTCGTATGCGAACCACGTTGCGTTCCTCGTGCCCGCGAAAGACCCGTTGCCATCGCGGTACCGCTTGTCGCTCACTTGGCCCGCGAGGCTTTCGCCGGCTTCTCTTTTTCGGGAGCAGCCTCTTTTTCCTTCGTTTCCTTTTCCGGGGCCGCGGCCGCCGCGGTCTCCGGGGGCTTCAGTCCGTAGGACTCCCGGACCTTCGCCTCGATCTCGACAGCCATATCCGGGTGCTCCTGGAAGTACAGCTTTACGTTCTCCCGTCCCTGGCCGATGCGCGTGCCGCCGTACGAGAACCAGGCGCCGCTCTTCTCGATGATGTTCTTCTCCACGCCGATGTCGATGATCTCGCCGAGTTTGGAGATGCCCTCGTTGAACATGACATCGAACTCCGCGGAGCGGAAGGGCGGCGCGATCTTGTTCTTCACCACCTTCACGCGGACGCGGCCGCCCGTCACTTCCTCACCTTCCTTGATGGCCGAGACCTTCCGGATGTCGAGCCGGACCGAGGCATAGAACTTGAGCGCGTTGCCGCCCGTCGTCGTTTCGGGGTTGCCGAACATGACGCCGATCTTCATGCGGATCTGGTTGATGAAGACCAGCGTGGTGTTTGACTTGCTGATGGCGCCGGTGAGCTTCCGGAGCGCCTGGCTCATGAGCCGAGCCTGGAGGCCCATGTGGGCATCGCCCATCTCGCCCTCGATCTCCGCGCGGGGCGTCAGCGCCGCCACTGAGTCCACGACAATGACATCGATGGCGCCGCTCCGCACCAGCGTCTCGGTGATCTCGAGCGCCTGCTCGCCCGTGTCAGGCTGGGAAATGAGCAGTTCATCGGTCCTGACGCCCAGCTTCCGGGCATAGGCCACGTCGAGGGCATGCTCAGCGTCGATGAAGGCTGCCTGGCCTCCGGTCTTCTGGGCCTGGGCGATGATGTTGAGCGCCAGGGTGGTCTTGCCCGACGACTCGGGGCCGTAGACCTCGATGATCCTGCCGCGCGGCACGCCGCCTATCCCTAAGGCCACGTCGAGCCCCAGCGAGCCCGTCGAGATCGCGGCAACGTTCGCCGGCACCTCGTCCTTGTCCAGCCGCATGATGGAGCCCTTGCCGAACTGCTTCTCGATCTGGCCCACCGCCAGTTCCAATGCCTTCAATTTATCCTTGTCAGCCATGTTCGTTCTCCTTTCCGGGTGCCTCCCCGGTGATATATCGTATGTAGTGTGTCCAAATGGTTCTTATGCTTTCGATCTCATGACGAGAGACGAGCAAGATCCCTGGCAATGTGTTCTCTGCTGCGGCTCGTCACTTGTGCCTTGTCGCATGTCAGTGCAGGTCAGCTCTTCCCACTTCCGTATACACCGCTCCCTCGCGCTTCAGTTCGCTCTTCATGAGACTCACGTGACCGGCCTCGAATCCACCAAGCTTCACGTCCTTCATCCCCACGATCTTCTGCTGCCAGTTGTCCCGGGGCTTCGGGAACTTGATGCGCGCCAGCGTGAGATGGGGGCTGAACTTCCGCTCTTCACGCTCGAAACCGACCTTGTCCATCGCGTCCTCGATAGAGGCCTGAAGCCCGGCAAGTCTTTCGATATCGCCGCCAACGCCGATCCAGAGCACATGCGGATTTTTCACATTTGGAAACATCCCTGTGCCTTCCACTGTGAGGCTGAGCTTTCCGGTCCCTTTGACCGCCGCGTCGAGCGCCTGCATGATCTCCTGCGCTTTCGCTTCAGGCACCTCGCCCAGGAATTTGAGCGTCAGGTGGATGCCTTCGGGCCGCGTCCAGCCCGCGATTGCGCCGGCCTTGCGGAGCTGCTCCTGGATCCCGGCGATCCCCTGCTTGATCTCATCGGGTAGCTCTATGGCAATGAATAATCTCATGGGTCGGTAATCCGTAGACTGCATACGGTAAACAGGGGAAATGACCTGTGTCCCCTTTACCGTCTACCGTATGCTGTTTGCTAGGCTATCAGGTATCTCCTCACCATATCCATCGCCATCTGGGCGGTCCGCTGGCGGACCTGGCCGCGCGTGCCCAGGAAGCGGTGTTCGTCAGCCTTGACGCCATCGGGCGAAGCAAGGGCGATGTACACGAGGCCCACAGGCTTCTCCGGTGATCCGCCCGAAGGGCCGGCAATGCCGGTGACCGATAGGCCCAGGTCTGTCTTTGATTGTTCACGTATCCCCCGCGCCATGACCTTTGCCACTTCGCGGCTCACCGCGCCGTGGCGCTCGATTAGGTCTGCAGGGACGCCGAGAAGTTCGGTCTTGGCAGCATTGCTGTAGACCACCACGCCCCGTTCAAAATACGCCGAGCTGCCCGCAATGTTCGTGAACCTTCCGCTGATCAGCCCGCCGGTGCAGGACTCGGCGACGGCGAGCGTCCTTTTCCTCTGGGTGAGCAATGCGCCCACTACCTCTTCCATTTCCTGTCCGTCCACACCGTAGACCGAATCACCCAGCTTCTTCCGGATATCGGCTTCGGTGCGCTCTATGGTCGAGCGGGACCGGGCCCCGCTTCCCTCATGGGCAACAATGCGGATGTCCACTCCCGTCTCCCCGGCGGTGAGCCCCACGGCAGGGCGCTTCTGCTTTAGGATGTCCTGGATCAGTTCATTGACCTTTGACTCGGACAGACCGCAGGTGTGCAGCACCTTCCTGCGGATGACCGCCTTGCCGCCGAAATGCTCCTCGATGGCCGGGCGCAGACTTTCGCGGAACATGGCCTGCATCTCCGCGGGAACGCCGGGCAGGACAGCGACGAATTTTCCGTCCTCGACAAGCATGAAGCCGGGCGCCACGCCGACGGGATTTCTGAGCAACCGTGCTCCCGCCGGAATGAGCGCCTGGCGGTCGTTGGCACCCGGGTACTCCTTCCCTTTGGCCTTGAACACGGCCTTCACCGCCTTCAGCGCGTCATCGCTCAGCACCAGCCGCTTCTTCAGGACCCGGGCCAAGGCCTTGCGCGTGATGTCATCCTCAGTAGGGCCGATCCCACCGGTGACGAGGATGATATCCACACGCTCCCGGGCAGTGCGGACAGCGTCTTCCATGTCCTTCTCGTCGTCTCCGACAATGGTCTTGAAGGAGGTCTCGATGCCGATCTCGAGCAGCTCTTCTGCGAGGAAAACGGAATTGGTGTCCACGACCCCGCCGGAGAGCAGTTCGGATCCCGTTGCTATGATCTCAGCACGCATGGTTGAATACCCCCAAAGAGTACCGCACAGAAACACGACTAAACACGGCTGAACCGCTTTTTTCGCTGTTGTTCCGCTCCGCACCCCGCTTTCCGCACTCCGCACTCATGTGGACCTCCCGCCCGATCAAGATCGTATCGCTATCCCTTGACCAGAAAAAATGAAGCGACCTGCAGGACAACATTCGTATACACCCCCGCTCCGATATCATCGAGCATCACCCCGAGACCGCCGGGCAGATGCTCGAGCCGCCGAAGCGGGAAGGGTTTGACGATGTCGAAGGCACGGAAGAGGAAGAACGCGGCAGTAATGTACTGCCATGTTCCGGGGACCAGCAGCATGGCGACCAGGTACCCCGCGATCTCGTCTATGACGATGGTCGAATGGTCCTTGGCCCCGAACATCCGGTCCGCCTGTCCCGCAGTCCAGGTGCCAATAATAATGACCGTGGCACACACCGCTCCGTACCACAGCCCGCCCAGGTCCCGCACCAGCAGATAGAGCAGTATCCCGACAAGGGTCCCTGCCGTGCCCGGTGCAACGGGCGCGCGGCCGCTGTAGGCGCCCTGGGCTATGAAGAGGGCTATTTTGTCGAAGGCCTTGTTCATAGGAAGACCGTAAATACTATTTTCACCATGGACTCACAGAAATCACGGATGACCTCATAAAGTGTTCTTTTCTTCTCCATGTCTCAGCGCCTCCGCGGTAGAAAGTAAGGTGTTCGTTTTTTCTTTCGATGTTCGCTGCGTATGCAGATCCAGATATTACAGGGCTTCATAGGCCCACATCGCGCCCTCGCCCCCGACCCTGCGCACGAGCCGTTTCTTGTACAGGTTCAACAGCCGGGTCCCGCCCGTGTTCGCCTCGATCTTCTTCGCTTCCGTAAGCTCCCGGGCCGTGGCCTTCTTCCGCTCGGCGACGAATTCCAGCGTGTCTTTAAGGTAGTTGTTCAGACTTCCGAGGACCGCCTTGGTCCCCTCCCTGGTGCCGGCGACGATCGCCAAGTCTTTCCGCTCCAGCGCCACCTCGATGTTCTCGCGCTGGTTCTCGTTCATACCGATGAGCACGAGGTACTTGTCGCCATACTCGCCTGCCAGAAGCCGGGACAGGAGCTTGGCGACGATCTCGTCGGAGCAGGAATAATCGATCACGCCTACCTTCGAGAAATCGAGCCCGATCACAGAACCATCAGGCGCATGCTCAATATCCCGTTCGATGCGCTCCCGCACGGCCTGACCGGTCGGCCTAGTCACGAGGTTGTTCGAGCCGTTCTTCAGCTCGTCTTTAAGAATGGTATAGAGGTCGAAGATCAACATAGCAAATATAGTTCAATTGAATCAATTGAACTATAACAGAGCATACATCACCTGTCAAGGATTTATTGCATTAATTTATTCTATTTATTATTAATTACTTATAAGCTTAATACTTCAGGAAGGATAATATTGATCTGGCTGCCGGGGAAATTGACGAGGTTCATTTCCCGCTCCCTGCCACGCGCCCACTTCGGAATGAGCGAGAGTCTTGCCGTGCCCGAACGGATGGAAAGCCTGCCCTGCCACTGCTCGATGAACCGCTTGGCCGCTGCAAGTCCGTGCCCCCTCCCCTCCTCCTCGTGGCGCGAAGCGCCATGGAGCAGGGCCTTCTCGATGGCCTCAAGATCGCTCCTGAGCTTGAACCGTGCAGCAAGCGACCTGCGGAAGCCGATGCCCGCGTCCATGACCGCGATCTTGACGATGTTCTTGCCCAGGTTCTGGAACCGGTACTTCTGGATGCCCACAAAACCCTTGTTCTCACTATGCTCGATGATGTTCTGGCAGATCTCGGACAGGGCGACAATGAAGCCGTTGACGGCCCGCTCATCATACTTGAGGTGGGCGGCGAGAATGGCCTGCGCGCGGTCGCGGACGCGGCCGACGATGGTGTGGATATCGTTCGACCGCTCGATCGGCGTGATCTCGAGCAGGACGTCGGACTCGATCCCGCCGCCTGTTGTGGGCGGCTGCATCGGGTCGAGCGTGAAGAAGCGCCGGGCGTGGGCGAAGAACTCCATACGCCCGAGGTACCGCAGGACCTCCGTCGACCGGGGTAGCAACACGGTCTTCTTAACATCCTCGAGCATGCAGAGCTCGCCAATCTCCAAGAGCCCCACCATGCCGTAGGGGTCGATGAATGTCACGCGGCGGAGGTCGATGAGGTCGGACCGGATGAAGGTATGAAGGATCTTTTCGAAGGTCTCTTCGGTAAGCTCGGTCATGGGGAGGAATACGGACGGCAGCACCAACAAGGACTCAATCACGAATTATACGAACGGGACGACTTTCACGAATAGACCTTCGGCCGCCCTGCGCACATTCGTGGTGTTTTTCGTGACAGTCGTGTTATAGCATGGGCTCCGCTACTTCTGCTCTTGGCCCTGCTCCGGCCCGATCTGCACGCCGCCGTCCCTGCCCTGGGGCACACAGCACTTGATGGCGTCGAAGGCGAGCAAAATGCGCTTTTCCTTCTCCAGTCTCTTCGCGTCGAGGGTTTGCGGCATCTTCTCGGACAGGATTTCTCGCAGCTGCTCCTTTGTGGGGATCGCGCCAAAACCCTCGCCAGTCACCTTGCCGGTCGCCACGTCGAGCACCTCGGCGGTCACCGGATCAGCGACCACAGCGACCGGCACCGGCGGCGAGGCGATGACCCGCGCTGCAGCAACGGCCTGCCGCTCCCGGGAATCGAGCGAGCCGGCCGCGCACTTGATGACCATACCCATCCTGCCTTCCACGGACACGATGAAGTCGGCTGATGACCAGAAGACCTCCTGTCCCAGCGTCACCTCGAAGGCCAATCCCTTCCGCACGTCCTCCGGGAGGTAGCCCTTCTTCTCCCGAAGCAGGTATGCGATCATCTTCCGTGCATCGTTCGCCAGGTCCTCGCCGTCCTGCAGTTCCTCCTGCAGGATCTCCCTGATCTTGGCCTCACGGGCGCTTTGGCCTTGTTCGTCGCCGCTTCCGGTCATTGGCGGTTACCGGTTCTTCTTTCCCTTCTTTGAAGCGGCTTTTTTCGCCGCTGTTCTCTTCGGCTTCGCGGCCGTCTTCTTGACTGCGGCTTTTTTCGCAGGCTTCGTCTTCGCCGCCCTCTTCACTGCGGGCTTCGGTGCTTCCTTTTTCACCATGACCGGCGAATGTTTCCGCTTCACGACCGCCGTCGACGAAGAGGCCGATGTTGTAGCAGACAGCATGAGGGGCGGCAGGTCCTCTTTCGGCCGCGCAAGCGCAGGCGGCAGGATACCCAGGATGTTCCTTTCCCGCACCAGCACCCGTTCCTCTCCGTGTATGTCGATCTTCTGTCCCGCATACCGGTCGTACATGACCCGCTCGCCGGGCTTCACGGACGTGGGGATGAACTTGCGCTCCTTTTTCTCCTTCTTTTTTTCTCCCCGCTTCTCTTCCTCGTAAGCGCCGGGGCCGATAGCCTCGACGGTCCCCTCGGCCGGCTTCTCCTTTGCCGCATCGGGAATGAAGATCCCTCCGGCGGTGCGCGTCAATGCTTCGGACGGGACGATCACTGCCCAGTCGTTCAACGGCTTGATCTTCATGCGTTATTCCTCCCTCATCAAAGGTTGTCTGCGTCGGCTTTCGACATGGATGCATTATACAATAAAAAAAGCGCTCCTGTCAAAATCCGGAGCGTTTCGCACGCGCGCATGATTTATAGAATAGGCACATTCCTGCTCTCGAGGCTGAAATGCCGTCCCGTCTTGCGGACCCGCGGTCATACCCCGTAGGTCTTCGCAAAGACGTCGGCGAACTCCTCGATGGAGGTCGGCGTGGTGTTCTCCTTTGTTCGGGGAATGTTCACCGCGAATAGCCCGTCGTTCAGGGCCTTGCTCATCTCAATATAGAGCCTGCTCATGTCCGGCGTCAGGCCCATGTCCACCATGCCTTTTTCCGCATCATCGTAGGGGAAGGCCATATACTTGAGGTCGGGCTTGCCCAGTTTCTTACCGATGACCGCAGCCGCTTCGTCAAGCGAGAGGTCGCGCTGCCCCAGAAGGTCCCGGACGGACTTGCCGGAAAAATCGCGCTTCGCGAGCCGTTCGGAAACATAAGCGGCTATATCCTTCGTGGCGATCATGGCGAACTTCACATTGCCCCGTATTGCCGACCCCATGATGTTCATCTTTTTGATGAGATCGATGTTCATGAGAAGGTTCTCCATGAAGTAGGTCGGCCGGAGGTGCAGGACATTCACGCCATCGAGCCTGTTCAACCGTTCTTCCTGATCGTGAAGGCCTACGATGGGACCGGTCCTGTCCGGCAGGTGAGCTCCCTGGCTGCTCAGGTGCACCACATACCTGACGCCGCTGCCCTTGATCGCCGCGACGATGCTTTCTCCGATTTGTTTCTGATAGGTCCGGAAGTCAGCGACCCCGAAGTTCGGAGGGATAAGGGCGTATACCGCGTCCGCGCCTTTGAACGCCTTGGTCAAGAATGCCCTGTCCCCCAGGTCCCCGACCGCGGCCTCGGCACCCTTTGCAGTAAAGCCCTTGAGCTTCGCTGCATCCCTTCCAATAACACGGACCTTCTGTCCTTTCACAATGAGCGCTTCCGTTACTGCACTCCCGGTCTTGCCGGTTGCTCCCGTTATGACGATCATGGCTTGCCTCCTTATCAGGCCGCCCGGCCCTTAATGAGGACCAACATTATCTTTATTTATTATAACGCAGGTCTCGGAGGCGGTCAATGGTACGGGCCAAAAAAAGGCCCCGTCCGCGGACGGGGCCTCAGTTTTTCTTCTCTGCCGATGGGATACCCCTTCGGAACGGTTCGACTATTTGCAGTTCTTGCAGGTCGAGATGCCCAGGAGCGCGTAGGGCGGGCACCAGCCCATCAGGCCCGTTGCCAGCGGAATGATGCCGAGGTATGCCCAGGGGGACTGGGGCCCCACAAAAGCAAGGGAAAGGATGGCTATGCCTGCAATGACCCTGATAACCCTCTCAACGGAACCGACGTTCTTCTTCATGTAGTGGATCCTCCTCACGGACAGGTTGGCGGCACGTCACCGTGCCGTTCTACTAGATATGAGTATACTACAGGAAGGAAAGGATGTATGTGACTTTGTCACCGAGGGATGCATCAGGGAAAAAATGCTCTGCGGCGGGACTTACGGAAGAGCATGCCGCGATATCTTCCGGGTGTCGACGCCCTTGAAACGCCCCGCCCGGAGGCATGCAATGAAATTGTCGTAGGTGACCGGGCCGTCGAACTCGGTGTAGCAGGACCCCACCTCACGGGGCAGGTGGGCATCGGACCCGCCGGTATACGGCAGGTTCAGCCTGCCCGCTGTCTCGATGGCCTTCGCATTCATGGCATGCATGTTGGCGCCGTTATAACCCTCCACCAGCAAGGCCGAACCCGAGGACGCCGTGCCCTGTCCCTTGATCCATACCCGGATAAGGATAGCTGACCGGGCCTGTCCAGGGATGGTCAACAAGTCAACAGGTCGACAAGTCGACAAGTCCAAGCCCGGATTGCGGTCCTGTTGACCTGTTGACACGTGGACCTGTTGAC
>JAAXXJ010000350.1 GCA_013334545.1 Nitrospirota bacterium
GTATCTTCATGCCCGCATAATACCACAACCGCATAAAATGTCAACTATATTATGCTCTGATTAGTATATCTCCACGATCCTCGTGCTGATCTCGATCGCCGCCTCTGCACCCTGGCCCGCCGAGATAATCGCCTGGGAGTGACCCACGCGGAGCGAGCCCAGGACGAAGAGTCCCGGGATGCTCGACTCGCCGTTGCCCCTGGTCACGATCTTGAACCCCTCAGCGTCGCGATCCAGGTCCAGGCCTTCTAGATATTCATCGTTCAGCGAGATCCCGCCCCAGCCCAGGATGACCTCGCAGGGGATGACATGGCCGTCGGACATCCGCACCCCTTCGAGCGCTGACTCGCCGAGCAACTCCTCCGGCCGGCCCTCGACCAGGCCGATCCCCTCCTCCTCGAGCAGCGCCCGGTACACCGGCGCCAGCGTGAATCCATGGGCGAGAAAGGTCACGTCCCTGGTGTACATCTGCTTCATGCCCACGCTCAGGCGCACGCCGTTCACCGTGCGGTCGATGACCAGAAGCTTCTTGCCCGTGGTGCGGTATCCGTCGCAGATCATGCACGTATAGTAGGAGTGGCCGAAGAAGCGTGCGATGTTCTTGAAAGGCGCGAGGGTCTCCTTGGCCCCGGAAGCGGCGATGACGAAGCGGGAGCGCCAGGTCCTGCCGCCGGCCAGCACCTCGAAGTGGCCGCCCCGGGGCGTGACGTGGTCCACCTTGGCGTTTTCTATGGCGACGCCGAAGCTCTTCACCTGGCCGAGGCCGGTCTCCAGGAGCGCCGGGCCCGAGACGACAGGAATGCCAAGGTAGTTCTCGATGTGCTTCGCATAGCCGGTCCGGCCGCCGGGCGTGTGGAACAGGACGACGCGGAAGTTGTAGCGGCCGAGGTGGATGCAAGCCTGCAATCCGCCCGGACCGCCGCCGATGACGATGCAGTCCAGAAGAGTCTCGCTGCCAATGCTGTTCGCTTGTTCCATTGTTCCTCCCTCTGCCCTGTCAGACCCGCGAGACCTGCTGCCGTGCGCATATCAACGGTAAATATCCGGCCCCGCTGGGATACTATTTCCGGAGCAGCCTACCGATGGCGCTGGTTGGGAAGTCCTTTTCGCGGTATCGGTCGGGATAGAGCTCACCGAAGACCACACGGTGGTTGTCGGTCTCCTGCCGGATGGGGATGGCGTACTCGTCCTTCTCGCCCGACAGCTTCTCGAGATGACGGTGTTGGCCGTGCTGTTCAACCGGATTACGATGCTTCGGAGCAGGTGTACGTGGTAGCGCCGGGGCGGGCGGGTGCGCGGCAGGCCGGACTCGGACAGCCCCTGCCGCACAAGCAGCCGGAAGGCTTCGCCCGGGTCCCGGTGCCAGACCTTGAACGGGAAGCGGAGCGCGAGCTGGAGGGATTCGCGTAAGGTGTAGGACCAGGCGATGACGCGGTCAGGGGCGAGCAGCAGGCTCCAGGCCCGCGTGCCGCTGTTGCACCAGAACGGGCCGAGCGCGATGGTGGGGAGATCGGAGTCCATGATGGCAAGAGAATAGCAACAGGACATGCCAGTGTCAACAGGGAAGACCTGAGCCTAGCAGATTTCCGGACTCGGTCGCCAGCCTGGATTTTCTCACGCGATATCTTTGATGGCATACGTATTTATTTTTCCGGATAAAGAACTGCACATATTACTTTATTCTGATCTGTCAGCAGATGCCGGCAGGCCCTGCCATTAGCAGCGACCAGGCAGTTTATTCGGCACCGTTCCAACACACTTGTTGCAGGATATGCATGCAGCGGCCTGTGTTTCCCCCTGTGCTATCTTTTTTTACCAGAAGCGGTTCCCGGTTGAAGGGACGGCACATTGTCTGCTCCCTGATGTCAGTCCTCCCTGATGCGGAATCCTGAGTAGGCCATGGGATCGACCTTCTCGTTCTCCTTCCACACTGCACCCTTCGGAATGGCGGCGCAGGACACGTCCAGCACCGTCTGCAGCAGGTTGATCTGCACGCTTGCCGAGCGGCTGTACCGGTTGTTCTTCTCGTCGGAGGACTGGTAGTTCTCGTCCGGCCCGGCGCGTTGGATCTCGACATCCCGGTTCGCGCTGCCCTTTTTACCAAGGACCCGGGTCTTCGTGCCCGGCAGGTCGCGTTCGCCCGGCTCGGCGATGTTGTACCGGTAATCGATGAAAATGAACATGCCCTCGTATCCCTCCCTGCCGTTCGTGTCGGACTCCGGCAGCTTCCCTTTCAGCCGCTCGCGGTAGAAGGCGACGACCTTCTCGAAGGGATCGCGGGTCTGGAGGACGACATTGTAGCATGTGGAGCTGCGGCGCAGCTCGTCCGCGACGACGGCGCCGGGGTACACGGGCAGGCTGTAGCGGTCCTGCCGCGCGGGCGGATGGTTCTCTTTCCAGTCCTCATAGGCCCGGTCCTCGCTGCTCTTCAGGCCGTGCGTCTTCCGGAACTCATGGACGTACTTCTCGCCGCCCGGCCCGAGCCGATCCTCGGAGATGTCGAAGTACGTCTCGCCGTTCGCCAAGGCGACGGTGAAGGTCTCGGTCGGCATCTTCCCCAGGCCGGGGATCTGATCGACCTTCAGTACGAAGATCCTGAGCTGCACGCCCGGTGGCGGCGCTTGGTTTTTGCCGCCGGAGTACGCCTGTCGGGCCGCTTCGGCGACCAGCTTCTCCGCGGGATAGGCCTTCTCGTAGGTCTTGGGGTCCATCGCCTTCTGGCGCAGGGCCTTTTCATAGAACGCGACGACCGCGGAGAACGCGTCCCGCGTGGCAAAGGAACAGCAATGCAGCTGCTCTCCGGCCTCTGGCGGCTCCGCGATCAGCCGCGCGTCGGTCTTCACGTCGCCGTTCCCCAGGCGATACCCATCGCGGACCAGCGCGGCCACTCCTGCCGGAGCCTCGATCTGCAGTTTCCAGCGCGGCCCGTTTCAGACCGTGCTTGTTAATGGTAAGGCTGACCACCGCGTCGCGGGCGGACACCCCGACCTGGTGGCCTTCCTTGGCAAGCAGCAATTCCACCTGGGTTGCCAGACGGAAATCCTCGACGGAGCGCATCGAACCGTCGGAGACCTTGAGGACTTCCTTGCCGGCATTCTCGACAATGAGCTTTGTAGCCTCGGCTACCGTGCTCTTGTCCATAGGAATGAGGATATCGTAGAGTTTGGTTGACCAGGGGTCCTTGCTGGAGACGCAGCTGTCGACCCATGATACGAGGCTTTCATCATCACGATGCAG
>JAAXXJ010000064.1 GCA_013334545.1 Nitrospirota bacterium
GATGAGGGCCGTGCAGACGCCGGCCGGGCACTTCCGGTCCCGGATGTGCGCAAGGTATTCGTCCCGGAAGTGGTTGAAGCTCGTGATGAACGGGTTCGGCGCGGTCCTGCCGAGGCCGCAGAGCGAGGTGGAGGCCATGACCCCCGAGAGCCGCTCAAGCGTCCTCAGGTCCTCGTCCTCGCCCTTCCCTTCCGTGATCCTCGTGAGAAGCTCCGACATCCGCTTCGTGCCGATGCGGCACGGCGTGCACTTGCCGCACGATTCGCGCTGCAGGAACTCCAGATAGAACTTCGCCACCGACACGATGCAGTCGTCCTCGTCAAAGACGACCATGCCGCCCGATCCCACGATGCTGCCGACCTTCGCCAGGTTCTCATAGTCCAGGCCCAGGTCGATCATCGACGGCGGGATGATGCCGCCTGACGGCCCCCCGACCTGGATGGCCTTGAGCGCTTTGTCCCCCTCGATGCCGCCGCCGATGCCGTACACGATGTCGCGGAAGGACATCCCCATGGGGATCTCAACCAGGCCGTTGTTCCGCACCTTGCCCGACAGGGTGAAGACCTTGGTGCCCTTGCTCGCCCCGGTCCCGATGGACGCGTACCACTCACCCCCCTTGCCGATGATGATCGGTATGTTCGAGAAGGTCTCGGCGTTGTTGATGACCGTCGGTTTTCCCCAGAGCCCCTGGACAGCGGGGAACGGCGGACGCACCCGCGGCATGGCACGCTTGCCTTCGATGGACTCCATGAGCGCGGTCTCTTCGCCGCAGATGAACGCCTCGGTCCCGAAGCTGAATTCGATATCGAAATCGAAGCCGGTCCCGAAGACGTTGGGCCCGATGAACCCCTTTTCCCGCGCCTGTTCGATGGCGATCCGGAGCCGCTCCACCGACATGTGGTACCGTTCCCGGATGTAGACGAAGCCCTTCGCTGCGCAGATCGCATAGCCGCCGATGAGCAGGCCCTCGATGATGGCGTGAGGATTGCCCTCGGCGAGGGGGCGGTTCACCTCGCCCACGTTGCAGATGATGTACTTCGGGTGCTGGTCCTCGCGCCGGCAGACCTTCCACTTCTCGCCGGTGAGGAAGCCGCTCCCGCCCCTGCCGCGCAGCCCCGACCGCACCACCTCGTCGATCACGTCGTCAGGGGTCATGCGGGTCATCGCCTTCCTCGCGGCGAGATAGCCCTGCATGGCGATGTACTCGTCGATGTTCTCCGGATCGATCTCGCCGCAGGGGCCCAGGACGATCTTGTACTGCTTCTCGTGGAACGACGCGTATTCTTCTCTGACCGTCCATTCGGCGATCGGCTGACCGCCCACGATGTGGTCCTGGACGATGCGCTCGACCATGATCGGCGTCACCGACTGGTAGGTCGTTTTGTTCCCGTCCACGACAACATCGACCAGCACGTCCCGGGAGCAGAACCCGCGGCACCCGACCTTCTTTGGCGAGCAGCGGCGGCCGATCTGCGCCTCGATGCCCTTCTCGAAGATGTGGTGCTTGAACATCCCCAGGACCTCTTCGCCGCCGGCGGCGCTTCCCGAGGTGCCGAGACAGACCTTGATGTCAACAGGCAGATTGGTCATTGCGGTGGTCGCGACCGGCTACAGGTAGCCGAGGAACTCCTCGCGTTCGTACCCTTTGATCAACTTGGTGACCTTGACCGGGTCCATGCTGCTGTGCACCTGCTTGTTCAGGATCACGACCGGCGCGATGTTGCACGCACCGATGCAGGTGGCCTTCTGCAGCGTGAAGCCGAGGTCCTTCGCCGTGTCCTCGTCGCCGGACAGCCCCAGGGCCTCGCGCGCTGAGTCAATGAGCTTGTCCGCGCCCTTGATGTGGCACGCGGCGCCGCAGCACACGGTGATGGTGTTCTTCCCGACCGGACGGGTCCGGAACTTCGGATAGAACGTGATGACGCCGAAGAACCTGCTCTCGGGGATGTCCAGCTGCCGGGAGAACCAGGTCACATGGTTCTCGGAAATATGGCCGAAGGTGTCCTGGATCCTCTGCAGGAGGGCGATGAGGCTGCCTTTGTCCTTCCGGTGCTGGTCCAGTATTTTCGAGAGGACTTTTTCCATGGGTGTTCTCGTTATCGTACGGCGGAGCCTTGCCCTGGTATCCAGCAGGCATACAGACAAAACGAGCCGCCGGAAATCATTTCGGCGGCTCGCAGATATTCAGCGTGAACGATGCGGAAGGATGGGGCTGCGCCCGTTCTCCCTGGTTAGAACATCGGGTCCATGGTGAGCGCCGGGTGCTGCTTCTCCGCCAGATACGCCATGAGCTTGTCCGAGTCCTCGGCAACGGTCTCGTCGGCGATCCGGTCGATGAGATCGGAAATGCCCTCTTCCGCGGCGCGCTTCTTGAACTCTTCGGCGAAGGACTCCTTCAGGTTCTTGGTCATCCAGACGATCCGCTTGAACCCGCCCTCGGCCCACATGAACTTCTTGCTCGTGAGGAAGAACCGGCCCACGCCCATGAATCCCGGCGTCTGAGCTCCGCCGCCGACCGTGCCGGCGAGCGTCGAGAACTTCATGCCGATGGGGGTCATGCCGGTAAAGCCGCGGTTCACGACCATGACGCCGTTCGCCTCGGGAACGATGGCCACGATGCATTCGAAGCAGCCGCAGGAGGTCATGGGATTGTCCATGATGGAGTAGGCGTTGAAGGTCTCCAGCGCCTGGTGCGAGTTCTTGTACACATACTCGTCGACGCCCTTCCAACGGCCTTTCTTCCCGTCAAGCACCTCGCCCTTCATGATGGGCTGGTTCGCGCCGTTGGGGTCGATCTCGAAGGCGGCCTTGGCATCGAGCCAGTTGTACGCTCCGCACAGGCCGAGCCGTTCTGGCGAGACCACGCACACATGGTTCGGCGCGAAGCTCTGGCAGAGGATGCAGGAGTAGAAGGTATCAACGGACTCGTCGGTCATGGAGGCGAGGCGCACGTCGCGCTCATGGTAGGCCTTCATGGCCTCGGCGTGCATCTTCTTTACGTCCGCCTCATCGACGTAGAACGTCACCTGGACCTTGTCCACGATGTTGTTGAACTTGTGCTTGAGCTGGGTCGTCAGGATGTCGCCGAAGTGCCGGAGCTCGAAGCCCTCCTTCAGTGCGTTGATGCTCACGCGGAACCAGTCCTGGTCGCGCTGGCCCATGTGCCAGATGCCCTGCGCCTCGTTGATGAAGTGGTGGATCTTGCGCTCCAGCACCGGCTCGAAATCCTTCTGCATCTTGCGGCCCGCAACCTCCACGACCACGCCCAGCGGCATCTGGCCGCCCTTCTTGTACCGCGCCTCGGCGTCGGTGCCCACGATGGTCACCTTGCCGTCCTCGACCTTGTCCAGGTCCGCCGTGCGGAGCCACTCGAAGGCCGGCGTGCGCTGCCCGCCCATCTCGATGTGCATGTCCTCTTTCCGGATGCGCTCGCCCTCGAACGCAGGGCCGAAGGCCACCGGGATTGGCGGCTTGGAGACTGTGATCTTGAGCCCGCGCACCTCGATGCACCGCTCCACGATTTTCTTGGGGTCGAGTTCCTTCTCGACCTCCTCATAAATGGTAACACCGGTAGGATGGATGGTCGGGATGTCCGTGTTCGCGATGGCCGGGAAGCCCATGTTGATGGCGCCGGCGCCCGTGGTCCAGATGCGGTCGTTCAACGGTCCCAGCACCATGGCGAAAGCGAACACCTTGTCCTTGGAGTATTTGAGGATCTTCTTATAATCGCCGCCCTTCATGCCGCCGAAGGTGATGCCGGCGCGGGCCGCCCAGTTCAGGGCGTAGATGGCGTGCTCCACCTCCGGGCCGAGCGGAACGAGGCGCGTGTCCCAGCCAAGCTGCACGCCCTTGCGCAGGAGCTGCTTGGTCATGCTGTCGCCGTTCACGTTGCCGCACATGAGGGTGAGGATGTTCTTCTGCTGCAGGTCGCGGGCGATCTCGAACGCATGGTCGTCGTCATTCGCCGCACCGATGATGCAGACGTATCCCGGCATGGAGCCGTCCACAAGCTGCACGCCCAAGTTGCGCAGGATGGTATCGGAGATGAAGCCGTTGTAGGTCAGGCCGATCGAGTCGTCCTTCACCGGCTCCTGGCCGTAGATGTACCGGACGGCCATGATCATCTCCTGGGCGAAGAGCGCCGCCATGCCTGCATCGAGCGCCTCACCGAGATAGGGCTTGTACATGTGTTCAACGGGCGCATCGGTCAAGAGCGGTTTCACCTTCTCATTGAGCGCGGTCCGCATGTCCCCCAGGGTCTTGACCTCGAAGCCGGTCATGGCGAACATTTGGGGAAGGTAGTAACCCGTATCAGGGAACTCGAACTTGAAGTCCGCTCCCTTCTCCGAGATGGCCTTCTCGACGAGCGCTTCGGCCTGCTTCACATAGTAGTGTGAACCCAGGATGGCACCAGTAGCAATCGCTTTTGACATTGTTCGGCTCCTTTAATACAATTTTCACCGCGGAGATCGCGGAGTTCGCGGAGGAATTGAAGCTCCCTGCCGCAAGCTGCAGGGAATCTTCGATCCTCAAGGTAGTACTATTTATTCTAATCGCTCGCTAACCCCGCAGCAAGCTACGGGGAATGCGTTTGCTCCTGGATTCATGAGCTGCTCGGATTGAGCTCAGCGCTCTCTGCGTCCTCTGCGGCAGCGTTGTTCCTATGCCCTGCCCTTCAGGAAGCTGGGGAGCTGGTTCGCTTCGCGGGGGCCCACGGTGATCTTCCAGCCCGGCAGCTTCTCCTCAAGCGCGCCCGACAGGATGGCGACGTACCCGGGGATGATGAGCTCCTTGTGGCTGATGTTCTTCTCCACGCCGCTGTCAGTGATGAACTGGGCGATCTTGCTGGCGGTGAACTTCCCGGCGGCCCAGGCCGTGAGCACGGAGAGCCCCTCGTTGTCCATGACCGCAAGCCAGGCCGGGACCTTACTGTTCTCCACCTCGCCGCGCACGATGAAGTAGGAAAGCGAGAAGTTGGTGGTGATCATGAGCGGAGACGCTTCCTTTGCATCGCCGACCTTATAGATGTTCTGCGCGACCTGCATCGGCACCTGCGGATCGGTGTAGATGTTCTGGCGCAGCGACAGGAGCGCGAGCATCTTCCACTTCTCCACGTTGTTCAGGATGACGATGGAGGCGTATTTCATGGTCCCGACGGCCGCTACCATGGACTCGGCCAGGCTGTTGTCGCGGCCTGCAAAGGCAATGATCGGATAGCCGAGCGGCTTGAAGTTCTTCTTGATGGCCGCGCGCCGGATGATCGTGTAGTGCTCGATCATGTCCTTGGCCTTGCGTGCACCGGAGTCGAGGACGAGGTCCTCCACACCCATGGCCTTCACCTTCTCCGAGAGGGCCTCGAGCGCCTCGAGCCCATCGGCGGCGATGGCCAGAGAGGCCTTTTTCTCCTTGGCGATCTTTGCCATGGCCTCAGCGTTCTCGGCCGTGGCGGCGTAGATCAGCGGACGCTTGTCGGCGCAATGCACGATGCCCGCCTCGATCGTCGCGGGGTTCTTGCTCACCAGGATGACCGGCACGCCCGGTGCGCCGTCCACGACCTGCTTCACGACGGATGCGAACTTCGTTGCATCACCGCCCTCGTCGGTCACGGCGATAGCGTCGACCCGGAGCTTCTGGCCGACCCGGTCGATCTCGGAGGTCTTGACCGCCTCGATCTTCTTGGCCGCAGCATCACCGGCCTCCGAGGCCTTGATGGCAACGGCGAACACATTGGGATTGAAGAACTTCTTCTCGTGCCGGAAGAGGCAGATCTCGTCTCCGACCTTCACGGCCTTGTCGCCCTGGCCGAGGGTGATGCCCCGGATCGGCGGAGCCGCGGATTCGCCCAGGATCTTCTTGGCCTCTTCCGATGCATCGGGGCAGGCATCGAGGCTTGCCTGCTTGGCTGCGAGCTTCATGGCGAAGGCGAGACAGGTGGGGTGGCCGCACTTCTTGCAGTTGGTCTTCGGCAAATGCTTGAATATTTCAACGCCGGAAAGTGCCATTTCTGAACTCCTTTCAATCACACCGGAGGTTGGGAAGTTGAGAGGTTTGGAAGATATGAGAACGGTCCGTTTGCCGCCCTTTGCCTATCTTCCTACCTTCCCACCTTCTTAACTTCGTTATTTGTTATTTTACCCCATCAGTTCGGCGATGAACTCCTTGGCCTTGGCCGCAGCGCCGGGGTGCCGCATGATCCGCATGTCCGCGCCCGCCGTGATCATGGCCGAAGCGGTGACCGCCTCCCAGGCGAGGGCCCGGTCCTCCAGGCTCCCCCACTCGGGAACTTCGGCATCGGGCGCCATGGTCTCCTTCACCTTCCAGACGTTCGCGCCGATGTCGCACACGACCGGGGTCTGCATCATGGGATCGTTCTGGAGCAGCGCCGCCTGGCGGATGCGCTCCATCACGCTGTAGGTGTATTCAAGGCCGTAGCCCAGGGCCGACGACATGGGGTCCATGATGATGCGCTCCTTGTCAAAGCCCATCTGGGTAAGAAGGATGTTCAGCTGTTTGGCCAGGTTCACGTCGAGCTGGCTCATGGCGATGAGCTTGTGGTCGTTCGCCATGGCTGCCGCCGCAATGGTCTTGTAGTTCTCTTCCACGGCCTTGCCGATGGTGCAGTTCTTGCCGCGTGTTGCAGCAGCTGCTGCCTGGAGCACCTGGGTGTCCTTGTCCGCGTGGCCGCTGCCGAGGATGATGAGCGGGATGTCGATGGCCGCGGCCACTTCCGCCGCGATCTTGGCCGCCTCGTCAGCGCTCTTGTTCTGCTGGTCGGGATGGGTCCCGATCAGCCTGAGCGCGACCACGTCGGCGCCGCTCTGCTGGCAGAACTTCGCCCACTGCACCGGGTTCGACGCGGAGCCGGCAACGGCCTTTTTCACGGTCTCGGGCCAGTCATCCGGAGCGATATCCGTCACCTCGAGCGCCACCGCGGGCTTGTTCGGGAACGTGCCCTCAAAGGCCAGGAATGGAAGCGCGTTCGCACCGCCGATGGTCACGGCCTTTGCGCCGGACCCGAGCTGAACATTATAGATCTTACCGCTGTAAGACTCCTTCGGTATCACCAGTGCCATGCTGAAAGCCTCCTCCAGAAAATTTCGCACATAGTATCAGATTTGCCGGTCAAGGACAACAAAAAACATCACAAATTGTAACACTGTCAACGAGTTGCTAAATCTGCAATTTTTGGTACATATCAAACCGAGGCTTGCCAGGCCCGCTTGATCTGGTCCTTCTTACATTTCGAGATAGGAGTGGGCGTACATCGTCTTGCCCATGATCATCTCGACGGTCTTGACCGTGTCCATCATGTCCTTGTCGAGGGGGTCGATGATGGCATGCGTCAGCCCTTCCATGAGCAGCATGGTCATGTAGTTCCGGTTGATGATGTGGCGTACATGCTTCGGCGCACCGTTCGAGATGTTCGAGAGGCCGACCACGGTCTGCATCGGCGGATCGTTCAGGTCGCGGAACATCTTGATCGCCCGCGCCGACTGGATCGCCTGGTTCTGCATCGTCGCAATCTGCAGGATGAGCGGATCGAGCAGGATGTTCTCCATAGGCACGCCGAACTCCATGCCGCGCGCCATGATCTCGGACGCGATGACGCAGCGGTCCTCGGCGTCGGCCGGCAGGCCGCCCTTGCCGAGCGTGAGCGCGACGACCTTCGTGCCGTACTTGCCCGCGAGTTCCAGCATGGGGAACCGCTCCGGCTCGTTCGAGGTGGAGTTGATGATGGGGAGGCCCCACGTGTTGTTGTGCGCCTTGATGCCCGCCTCCATGGCCTTCACGTTCGTCGTGTCCAGGCAGAGAGGCTTCTGCACCACCTCATGCACGATCTTCACGGCCCAGTCCATGAGCTGCGGTCCGTCATCCTCGGCAGGGCCGATGGAAACGTCGATATAGTGAGCGCCTGCGTTGGCCTGCGCCACGGCAAGCTCCTGGATCGGCTTGGCGTCGCGTTTCATGAGCGCCTCGCGCACCTTCTTTGCCATCACACTGATCTTCTCTCCAATGACTATCATGCTCTGAATATCTCCTTTCGAATCGGCATGTACGGCACACCGTTAGTTCAGCAGTTCCAGCATTTCCGCGGCGGCCTGCGGACCGAGGCTGCCCTTGTCCCGCGCCACGGCCACCGTGTGTCGGGCCAGCTCCCGATACAGGCCGGCGAGCTCCGGCGTTCGGAGCCGTATGGCCTCGAGATGACCGCGCACGGTCTGGACATCGCCCCGCATGATCGGCCCGGTAAGGGCATCGGGTATCCCGGCGGACTCGATGTTCGCCAGCGTCCCCCGGATCAGCGGGAGCACCGCCTTGAGCGCGTCCCTCCGGTCGGCGCCGAGCGCCTCATAGAAACGGAGCCCGAGGTCCACCAGGGCGACGAAAAAGTTCGAGACCGTGACCGCTCCCGCATGGTACAGTGCGGCCGATTCCCTGCCTGAGGTCCATCGCGGCATCACCAGTTCGATGCCGCCCATGGCCTTCACGAGCTCCCGGGCGATTGCCGTGGCCTCGGGGTCCGCTTCGACCCGGAAATAGGAACCGGGGATGTTCATCACCCCCAGCTCCATGCTCGGGACCGACTGGAGCGGGTGGAGGACCGCACAATGCGCGCCTGCCGGGCCTGCCGAACTCAAGAGATCAAGGGTTTGGGCGCCCGACACATGCACGACAAGCTTACCGGACCGGAACCCGCCGCCTGCGGCGATGGCCTCACACGTGCTTTTGATCGCTCCGTCCGGAGTGGTGATGAAGATAATGTCCGCTGAGGAGGCGGCCTTGACCGCATCGGTCAGTGGTTCGCCGCTGCCGATGAACGCCCGCGCTCTATCCGCCGTTGCCCGGTTCCGCGCTGCCACGGCGGTCACGGTGTATCCGGCCCTGGCAAGCAGCCGTCCGATGGCCCCGCCCACCCGGCCAGCGCCGATGATGGCAACGGTCTTCATGAAACGCTCTTTCGTGAGACGTGGAACGGAATACGTGAGAGCACCAACGCCATCGCGAATCGCCTGTTCGTTCCCCGTCGTACGCCTGACCTTTCACGGTGACTTACTACGGGATCAGCTTGTCCAGGATCGAGAAATAGCTCGTGATCGCCCGGGAGTCCGGCGGCAGCTGGACGAGCGGCCTGCCGTTCAGGTCATACTCAAAGATCAGCTCGTCGGCGGGGACGAAGCCTGCGAACTCGACGCCCTGCTGTTCAATGGCATGCAGAAGCGACCTGTCCTGGCTGGTCCCATCCTGCACGCGGTTCACGATCAGCGCCACGCGCTTGACGTTCAGGCTCAGCTCCTTCACCAGCTCGCCGATGCGCCCCGCGGTCATGATCCCGCGCACCGATGAATCGCTGATGATGAGCAGCAGGTCCGTGTCCTGCGTGGTCCGGCGCGAGAGGTGCTCCAAGCCCGCCTCGTTGTCCATGACCGTGTACGGGTAATTGTCCGCCAGCTTGTCCATGTACTTGCGGATGATGTTGTTCGCCGCACAGTAACAGCCGGCGCCCTCGGGACGCCCCATCACCAGGAGGTCGAAGCCCTTTGCCTCGATGAGCGCCTGCTGGATCTGGTAGTCGAAGAGCTGCTCCATGCTCATTCCGCCCGGCCGCGGCGCTGTGGATTTCACCGCTTCGAGAGAGGTCTCCCGCAGCGCGCCCACCGTGGCGTGGACCTTCACGCCAAGCACATCGTTCAGGTTCGCGTTCGCGTCGGCATCGACGGCGAGCACGGCCCCGCGCTTTTTCTCTGTCAAATACCGTATGGTCAGGCCGCACAAGCTTGTCTTGCCCGTGCCGCCCTTGCCTGCAACAGCGATCGAAAAACCCATAGTCAAAACCTTTAACGTCAGCCACGGAGGCACGGAGGACACAGAGAAAAATCAATCAATGTCTTTTGAAAGGCCTTTCTCCGTGCTCTCTGTGTCTCTGTGGCAGAACTTGATTTATTTCTTGACACCGTATTTCTTCCGCACTTCCTCGATCTTCCCGCAGGTCATTGTGCCCTCCGGGCATGCCGCATAGAGACAGCCGGGGCCGGACTTCCCGAAGATCGTCGGCGCAATGCCTTTGACCAGGCCGAGCATCCGTTCGGCCATCTCCCGGATCTCCCACTGGGCCCGGTTGCAGCACCGGACCCGGAAGAAGTGCAGCAGTTCCCGGGCGTTCATGGTCATGACGATCCGGGTCTCTGCCGCGTTCGGCAGCAGATACCGCGCGTCCTGCTGCCCCGCCTCGCCCTTGAAGCCGAGCTCTTCGAGCCGCTTGAGGACCTTGGTGTAGTTCGTCTGGGCCTCGGCCATGCACTGCTCGAACTCACGGGCAAGCGCCGGGTCCTGCTTGATGCTCGGCGGGATGATGTAGTCGAACTGCTCGGCCTTGACGTAACGCTGGCTCTGCTGCGAATACGACGCCAGCCGGTGCCGTACGAGCTGGTGCGAGCAGGCCCGGGAGATCCCGCCGATGCCGAAGGTGAACGAGATATGCTCGACCGGCGAGAGGTGGCCGATCGCGGCCAGTTTCTCCACGAAGGCAGCCTGGTCCTTTGCCTCGATCTTCTGCTTCAGCTCCTCCACGCCGGACGGGCTGTAGCAGAGCTTCGCGGCCATGGCGACGACCTCTTCCGGCTCCGGCGTATGCCGGAGAAGCACAACGTTCAATGCCGCTTCAGGCACCGGCAGTACCCCCACAGGGCTTCCCAGTGAAGACCCGAAAAGCCATTATCATTTAACGCTTTGCTCGTATAAGGTAAATGAAAGAACGAGTTCCGGCGACAGGAAAGACTATTATATAGAGCTCTTTTGTTCCGTCAAGCAAATTAAAAACAGGAAAGACAATTATTTTAATAAAAGCATAATAACTTCTCATAACCACATGAAATTGCTGCGAAATATAATGATTTCGATTACTTGAAACTCTGTTCCTCGGCCGGAAATGTCCCGCTCTCCACTTCCTGCTTATAGTCCCTGACCGCTTTGAGCGCTTGGTCCTTGAGCGATGCGTACCGCTTCACGAATTTTGGTGTGAATCGGTCGAACAGACCAAGCACGTCGTGAATCACCAGCACCTGGCCGTCGCAGTGCGGTCCAGCGCCGATGCCGATGGTCGGGATGGAGAGAATACTGCCGATCTCCCGAGCGAGAGATGACGGGACCGCCTCGAGCACCACACTGAAGGCGCCGGACTCCTGGACAGCACGGGCGTCGGCCAGGATCTTCTCCCGGGCCGCTTCGTCCCTCCCCTGTACCTTGAACCCGCCGAGAGCGTGAATATGCTGCGGCGTGAGGCCGACATGTCCCATCACCGGAATGCCGGCGGCAACGATCGCCCGGATGACGGCAGCCACGGCAGTGCCGCCCTCGAGCTTCACCGCCTCGGCGCCCGCTTCTTTCAGGAACCGCCCTGCGTTCCGCACCGCTTCGTCGATGCCCGCCTGGTAGGACAGGAACGGCATGTCGCCGACGACCAGCGCGGTCTTTGCGGCGCGGGCGACCATCCGTGTGTGATAGATCATTTCGTCCATGGTCACCGGCAGGGTACTGTCGATGCCCTGCACCACCATGCCGAGGGAATCGCCCACGAGCGCTATGTCGATCCCCGCCTCGTCCACGATCTGGGCAGTGGGGAAGTCGTAGGCCGTGAGCACCGTGATCTTCCTGCCCTCGGCCTTCTTCTTATAGATGTCGTGTATGGTGATCTTCGGCATGATGGCTACGTTCTTTTCTCTGGACATTCGGCCTGACCCTGACCGACCTTGCCCTGCAGGCTTATTCCCTTCGCTTCCGCTCGATCGCGTCCTTCATCGCATCAGGAGACTACCCCCCGTATGACGATCCCTTCGATGTCGACAACGGGAACACCGCGCGAGCCGCTCTTCGCCATCATCTCCTCGCGCTTCTGGGCGTCCTTCTCGATGTCGTATTCCGTCAGGCTGACGCCCATCCCGCGCAGGAACTCCCGCGCCTTGTTGCAGTACGGTCACCAGCTGGTCTGATACATGACAACATCGACGGCACCCTATGACCGCTTCGGATCGGAATCCAGGTGTCCTCGTGGACCGGCAAGGGCTGGGGAAAACCACGCAAAGGTGAGACAGAACACGATGAGTGCAGAGAACCGCTTCATGCGCTACACCTGCGGCCGCGGATACAGCCCGGCTGCCTTGACGATCCCCTCGATGGCGCTTTCCCACTCGATGGCCTGGATATGGACGCCCTTGACGCCGGGGATCTCGAGGATCTGGTGAATCAGCTCCACGGTGATCTTAAGGCCTTCGGCCTCCTGAAGCTCGCGCATCTTCTTCTTGTCGTCCCCTGCCGCCTCCTTCGCCTTGTTCATCCGGTCGATGAGCGGCTTCGGCACCGTAACGCCGGCGACCGACGAGTCCATGTACTTCAGCATCATGGCGCTCCGGGGCACGATGATGCCGCCGAGGATAGCGGTCCGTTCATGGAGGCCCAGGTTCCTCGCCTTCTCCATCTGGGACTTGAATATCTCCACGTCGTAGATCCCCTGGGTCTGGATGAAGTCAGCGCCGGCGTCCACTTTCTTCTTGAGGTTGTAGGGCCGGAAGTCGATGGGGT
>JAAXXJ010000065.1 GCA_013334545.1 Nitrospirota bacterium
TCGCCCAAGCCGCATTCGCCGACGAGGCGTTCGCGCTCCATTTTCTTGAGGACACCTATGCGTCAGGGCATGTCGCCGGAACCTGGGGCGATACGGCCCAGCGCAAGGGGACCCATGATTACTATAACGAGCACGGCATCGAAACTACGCGATGGAAGGGCAGTCCGATCGTTCTGCTGGGAGACGCTTGGATGCGTTCCGAGGATGCGCAACGCGCGTCCGCAGCCATCCGGACGAGCATCGAGCAATTCCTGGACGCCGCTTCCGGAAGGAGCATGGCCGTCGCCGTTCCTGCCGGCCTGCGGGCAGTCCCGGAGTCGCTGAATGTCTGCACCTTCACGAAGGTTCCCCCATTCCCGGCGCAGCAGCCCGGCGTCCGCACGCTTCTTGCCGACGTCATCAGGGACACCCCAGTACCGGGCCTGGGGCCGGGGCCGGGAGATTTTCCCCGCTTCCGGTCGGAGCTTGGCCCCTTCATCGGACTGTCCACGGGAGCATATGCGCGTCAGGTGGACGGAGGCTTTGGCGCTACGCAAACGACCGACGGTACCATCGGCGGTCTGGATGTTGCCCTCCGGCTGGGGTTCGGACTCGAAGGCGTGCTGAACGAGGCAGGCGACGGCCTGATCTACCTGGACCTCGGGGTCCGACAGGACGCGGCTTCGAC
This sequence comes from Nitrospirota bacterium, assembly GCA_013334545.1. Taxonomy (GTDB): domain Bacteria; phylum Nitrospirota; class UBA9217; order UBA9217; family UBA9217; genus JAAXXJ01. The sequence continues at coordinate 668 of JAAXXJ010000065.1, forward strand.
GATGAAGATCTCGGAATCTCCCAGCATCGCACAGGGAGGAGCGATCACCGCCGCGATACCGTCGCGCTCCGCCTACACGGTGCGCCTGCGCATGCCCTTCTGGCTGATCCCGGGGGATCTGCTCCTGGCATTACCGGTCCTGGCGTTCTCCCCGGACACCTACACCAAGATGGCTGTTGTCGCCAGCAACGGAGGGCTCATCCCGTGGCAATCGGGGATCGCCACGCCGATCGGCCGGTTCCAGTTCGTCCTCGGGCGCGAAGTGGGCATTTCCTTCTACGGTTACGGGCGGCAGGAAGACAATCTGGTCATCCCTTCATCAGCGCCCGGCGGCGCCACGCTCATCAAGCTTCGGTCCGTGAGCTTCGATTTTCCCGTGCTCGAGTACCGCCCCTTCCGGTCGTTCTCCCTGGACCAGAGCTCAAGCCTCCTCGCGCAGCTGTACTTCGGTTTTCGAATCCCCCTGGACCGTGTCGTCCATCAGCCCGGCGGGAGCGCCGGAGCCTGACATGAAGCGGATCTGGTACACAGGGATCCGCATTGCCTTTGACTGGCGGAACTATTTCTAGTCGCTAGGAGGTCATATTGCACTTGATGACAACCATATCACGAAATGAGATTTGGCCCTCTATTTCTCTTATGTATGGATAGAAATGCTCAGAAAAATATACTATGCTGTGAAGAGATTCAGCCGCAGGCTGCCTGGCGGAGCGCCTTCGAGACCAGCAGGTAAGCTCATCATGGCCGTCGTTCCCGGCGAGATACCGCACCACACTATATTACAATTCTATCCGCGATCTGGAGGATCCCATGATATCGATCGGACCATCGAGAGGGATTCCGACGGGAAACGTTACCTTGGACCTTGTAATGCCTACTCGATCAGCGAGGCGACGGAGATCCCGAGGGAGGCCGCGAGACTGATAAGATTCACGATGGGTCTGTATTGTCGAAAGGAGGGTTCTGTGAATGAATACGCGCGATGAGTCGTCATCCAATGAAGTGACTCGACGGCAATTCCTGATCCAGGCCGGTGTCGCCGGATTTACCGCGGCGATGGGCGTGCAATGGCTCTTTCCCGGCCATGTGCTGGCCATTCCGAACGCCGAGGGCTTTCTCCTCGTCGACATGAAAAAATGCCAGGGGTGCGGCACCTGCATGATGACCTGCTCCCTTGCTCATACCGGAGAGGCCTCCTATACCCTTTCACGCATCCAGATCCAGCAGGATTCCTTCAAGGACTGGCCGGGTGACATCCATATGGCCCAGTGCCATCAGTGCAAGGACGCGCCCTGCGTTGAGGTGTGCCCGGTCGAGCCGGTCAAGGCGAACAAGCCGAATCCCAAGTTCGGGAATGTTCGCATGATCGACCAGAAGTTGTGCATCGGATGCCAGGCATGCATAGCCGCCTGTCCGTTCACTCCGGTCCGCGTCCAGTGGAATCATATTATTTCCAAGTCGCAGAAATGCGACCTCTGCGCCGATACTCCCTACCTGGGCGAGAAAGGCGGGCCCGGCGGAACGCAGGCCTGCGTCAAGGTCTGTCCGGTCGGCGCGATCTCATTCACCCCTGTCATGCCCGGTGAGAATACCGAAGAATCCTATTATACCAATTTGCGAACCGCTGTCTGGCAGAAGCTCGGCATGACGGCGAAGTAAGGGAGGCGGTATGACCATGTACGGATATGCAGGCAAGATACTCCGGCTTGATCTGACGAATCAAAAGGTCCTTGTCCTGAACACGGAGAAGTACCGCGGCTGGGGCGGCGGCCACGGCCTTGGTGCGGCGCTGTTCTGGGAATTCTGCAAGGACAAGACGATCATTGACGGCCGCAATCCCGCCAACGTCTGCGTTGTCGCGACCTCTCCTCTCTGCGGCACGGGGGTGCCGTCCGCAACAGGTCGGTGCGAGGTGGTCGGGGTGGGCGTGGGGTATGACGGGATCTCCTGGTTCACCCGTTCCGGCATCGGCGGCCGTTTCTCGACGATGCTCAAATACGCCGGCTGGGACGCCATTGTCATAGAAGGCAGGTCTGAAAAGCCGGTATGGGTGGACATCCGCAACGACAAAGTTGTTATTCGCGACGCTGCCGGGCTCTGGGGAAAGGACACGTGGTCTGCCCAGCAGGAAATCTGGGGGATTATTGGCTCACCGAGCGGGACGCACCATGCCTGGCAGGACCTTGGTGATCTCAAAGATGCCGACAAGCGGGAGTCGAGGGACGAGGGAAGAACAACGCAAAAGCCGGCGGTGATGGTCATCGGGCCTGCGGGAGAAAACCAATGCCACGGGGCGCTGATCCATGACGCGGGCAACGGCGCGGGACAGGGTGGTTTCGGCTCTGTCTGGGGGGCAAAGAATCTCAAAGCCATCAGCGTCATCGGCACGGGATCGATCAAGGTGGCGGATCCCAAAGCGCTCATTCAGGCGCGTCAGGCCCTCAAGCGGAAATATATCACGAGCTACGACAAGCCCGATTTCCGTCAATGGTCCCGCATCGGAGGAATGGCACGGCCGATCGTGCAGGCGCCGATACCCACGGATGAACGGCGTCCCCAGTCATGCCAGGGCTGCGTCAATGGCTGCCGTTCCCGCACGAACCTCGGTTACGGCAACGAATCTGCCTGTCAGGAAACCTCGTGGTACAACGAGTATATCCAGAAGGTCGCAAAGAACGTCAAGGAGTTCGGAGAATTGAGCCTCCGCGTTGCGGACCTCTGCCAGAAGTACGGCATCAATTCCTTCGTGTTCCAGACAGGGCTCCCCTGGCTCGAACATCTGCACGAGGAGGGGGTCCTTGGTCCGGGCAAGAAGATCCATTCCACGCTGCCCTGGGAGAAGCTCGGTACGCTCGAGTTCGCCGAGAAGCTGATCCATGCGCTTTCGACCAAAACGGATATCGGCAAGGACCTTGCGGAAGGCTGGGTCCCGGCGGCCCGGAAATGGGGCCGCGAAGAGGACCTGCACACCGGGGCGATGCAGTTCTCCTATTGGGGATGCCCGGAGCATGGATACGATCCCCGCGCGGAGCTGGAATGGGGCTACGGAAGCATCATGGGCGACCGGGACACGAACCTGCACTGCTTCAACTTCATGTTCACGACCGTGAGCGCCGCCTTTGCCTACAGCCTTCCTCTCCGGATAGAAGCGGGGGAACTGGTCACGATCCAGGCACGGAAGATGGCGCCCTACGCAAAGAACAGGCCCGAGGTCTTCGATTTCAGCGACGCCAACATGTATTCAGAATCTGTGGCACAGCTCGTACGCTGGCAGCAGCACTACTGCCGGTTCTGGAAGAATTCAGCCCTGTACTGCGATCTGAAGTGGCCCGACCTTTTCAATACGAACACCCCGAACCGCGAGGGCGCCACCGGTTCGTCGGATGCGGGAGAGCAGGTCTTTTGGAACGCCGTGACCGGCGATGCCATGACCCTGGAAAAGGGGATTGCACTGGGCCGTCGGATCTGGAACCTGGACAACGCAATATGGGTGCTGCAAGGCCGCCACCGCGACATGGTTCACTTTGCGCCTTATGTGTACGAGACGAAATACGAAAAGAACGAGCTGTTTCCCTTCTATATGTGGCCCTGCAGGGACGAGAAGGGGAAGTGGGCGTACACCGATCTGATGGGCCGATCATTGGATAAGAAGAAATTCGATGAGTGGAAGACCCTATTCTATCGGCTTGAAGGCTGGAATACGAAGACCGGGTGGCCGACGAGAAGCACGCTCGAAAAATTGGACCTGGGATTTGCCGCAGATGCCCTGAAAGCGGCAGGCCGACTGGGAGAGGAGGAGAAGGCATGAATACCCGCTTATCGCCACCCAATCATGAGCTTGCCATAAGGATCCTTGCGGCTGTTCCGTACAAGGACCGCATTCCCGCGGGCCGCCTCACGCCGCGGATGGGGATCACCCGCGGCAGCGTGCGCGGACTGCCTGAACTGCACCTGTACCTTGCTCCTGATACCAGGACGCTGCCGGGGATCAATCTGGACCGGCTGGCAGACTGGATCGAGCAGGTGATCAGGGACCCTGAGCTTGCCGGAGCGGTAAGGGCCGCGACCCGCGCTGCCGGCAGTCATGTGGACGGGTGCCTGAAGGTGCATGATCTCGTCGGACTGCGCCTCGATCAGGCCCGAGAAGCAGCCGAACGCCGTGCTGCCAATGCTCCGACAGGGGAGGAGTCGTGATATGAAAACATCCCTCGGGACACTCATCGTTCTTTGCTCAATGCTGACCACGGCGTCAGCTGCGGAGAAAAAGGAGATAACCGGCGCAGTGGCGTACACCGACGTGCTCCGCTATGACCATACCGGGGACGGGAAGCGCGACCGTGTTCAGTTCTGGATGGAGTTCAGCGGCAGTCCGGCAATCGGGGCGCCCGGCGATCCGGGGCATCAGCCGGAATCCGGCTCCATCCGGTATTATCTTCAGGATGCGGACACCGGCACAAAGGTCATGAAATGGAGAAAAGGACTGGACATGGAAGGCGCGCCCAAGGATGCGCCCCTGCCCATGACGAACATCAGCATCAAGGGGAACACGGCGCGCTTTGAGGCCTTTGGAATGAACTGGACCATCACCGACGGCGGCGAGGGATACGAGAAGGACAAGATCGTTGTCGATGACGGATTCAAGACGCTGGAAACAAAGAAGCTCTATGGCGGGGACGTCCGCATCGGACCCGCAAAATAAGGGGGTGTTCGTGAGCGACGCGACGGCTCAGGTTTCAGGAGGCAGGGATACCGGCGCAGCGGCAGTTGCGCCGAACGGGGAGCGACGGCAGCAAGGGCCTGAGGAGATCCCGGTCAGCGTGCGGTACAACGAGCGGGACGCGGTGACGCTCATGTGCTCTCCCAGCGAGCTGCGGGAGCTCGCTGTGGGCTGGCTCTTTGCCGAAGGGTTCCTCCAAAGCACAGGGGAGATCATGAGCATCGGCGCATGCGACGAGATGCGCATGGTCACCGTGACGGCATCTCCGGACCGCTGGGACGTCGTATCACAGCGCCGCAGGACCCTCTCGAGCGGATGCGGAGGAGGCACGAGCCGCCATCCGAACGAAGAGGAACTTCGGCGCATCGACGGCACGCACGATCCCAACTGCTCGCTGCTTCGTCACATGCTGGCTCATGCGACAGAATACAAACGAACCGGCGGGATCCACGCCGCAGCCCTGACGGATGGTTCACGGATGCTTTTCCTGAGCGAGGACATCGGCAGGCATAATGCCGTGGACAAGGTCATCGGGCGCGGTCTCCTTGCCGGAACATCATTTGGCAGTACACAACTTATGACAACGGGAAGGATCTCATCGGACATCGTTATGAAGGCAGCCCGTGCGGGGATCCCGGTCGTGATCTCCCTGAGCGTCGCGACCTCGCTTGCAGCAGACCTGGCTCTCCGGGCGGGCATTCTCCTCGTCGGCAGGGGAGCGCAGCCGGAACCGATCGTGTATCGGTAGGTTGCTGCAACGTTTGCCGGGATACCCGATTCCTGTAGGAGGGATGAAGAAAGGTGCTGCTATGATCATGAGCATCAGACGAACAATGGCAATTTCCGGATTGTACGCACTGTTCACGCTGTCTGCGTTCTGTTCGTTCAGCGCAGCTGATACAGCGCCTCCTGCGCCGGAAACCGCTCAGGATTTTGCAAAGGGGACCCAGCTTGCACCGGAGTTCGGCGAGGGGGTATCCATTGTTGCTGTTTCCGTCCGCTTGGACGGGTCGACCGGTGATCAGGCCAGGGACGATGCCCTGAAACAACAGATCACCGAAGCAGGCGGGGGCCTGCAGGGAGAGCCTTTTCAGAGGTTCATTGCCGAAGGCGTCTTAGGCAGGATCCGCAAGCTGCCCTTCGTTGCGTCGGCAACCTACGCGCTGTACGAGTCGATCCCCCGCGGGCAGGTCGTCATGGTCATTACCGCGGCGCCCGCGGCAGCGGCAGCCGAGCAGCCGCCCAAGCGCGAGGGAGTGCTGGCAACGGGAGAATCTGAAGATCTGCCGATCTTATTGAAGGACGACCGGACCCTTTTTAAGGTGATCCTGAACGGAGGTCTCGGCGCATACAGCACAAGGAACCCTTTCTTCGGCCACGCGGACCTGTTCACGACGGGCAATAAGGCCGCCCAGCATCCCGCCGGCCCGGGAAGAACGACGTGGGCCGAGGCGTATATCGAGCCGGGACTGGGAGGCATAACGCGTCTCGGCGACACTCCCGCATACCCCTATGGGGCCGTGACCTATCTGGAGTCCGCTTCCTGGGGGCAGGACCTCTACGATTCCGGGAGCCGTTACCATGGTGATTTTGAACAGCTCTATGCCGGATTCATTTATGATCTTCCGGGCAAGAGGAATGCCCTGAATGTATCCGCGGGAAAGCAGATCTACCAGCTCCGGCAGGGGTTCCTCATTTCAAAGATCCCCGGTTCGACGAATCTGGGACAGCTTGGCGCGCTCTGGCTGGGGCCGCGGCTTGCATTCGACGCGACGGCCGTGGCAAAGATCAAGCTCGGCATGTTCGGGATCGAGGGCATCTATCTCAAACCGACCGAATACAGCGGAATGGAAACGAACACCCGGATTTCCGGCGGAACGCTCAGCTACAAGAACGGCAAGAAGGTCGATGCAGCGTTCACCTATCTCACTGTTCCGCGTTCCGATAAGTTTTACCTCGATCCGAATGGGACCGTCCTGACGACCCGCGAGGGGCTCAGGACATTCAGCCCCAGCCTCTGGCTCTTCTCGCTCTTCGGGGTGGACGGGCTGTGGTTCAAAGGCGAGTACGCGTATCAGGACCATGAGCACATCGATATGTCCGCTTATGCCTATGCCGCATGGCTGGGATACGATGCGGCAAAGCTCCCCTGGACGCCCGGGATAAGCTACCGGTACACGTATTGGAGCGGCGACGATCCGGGGACCGGCAAGTACGAACGATATGATCCGCTGCTCTCGGGCGGCCAGAATAACTATGTTCCCGGAATGCTCGTGAGCAGCGTTCTGCTCAATGCCAATCTGAATACCCACAAGGTAACGCTCACGGCCAAACCGTCCGATGCTGTGGGGTTGACCCTGGAGTATTCGCTGCATAGCGCCAATGAGCTCAATAACCGGGGCGCCATCGGTCCCCTGCAGGTGCTTCAGTCCAAGGAATTGGCGCAGGAGCTCGATCTCTTTTTCAATGTCTTTATCGGAAAGAACTATTACATCCAGCTTTTGCTGGCTGAAGCGGTGCCGGGCAGCGCCGTCACACAGGCTGTTGGAGGAAGTGCGGCCAACTGGTATGCAGTTCAGGCATCGCTCTATTGGTTCTTCTGATCGAAAAACACCATGCCAATGCTTGGCTCAGCACATGGCATTCTGTCTATCGTCCAACGTACAGCGGCCGCTCACAGCAACGGCCAAGGATAGATGCTCCATAAAGTCCAAACACGTTCAAAGCGGTCTTACTGCATCCAGCATGGAGGGGGTAGTAATTTGGTGGGGTATATCGTAATTCCACGATAAAATGATCGTGGAATATTGAGTGGCTGGACATACTAGTAAAAGCCCGCCGCCTCAGTCGATTATTTCATCATGAGTTACCGCTTGTCGTTGATGATTACGTTGCCTGTTTGAAGTCATAGTAATGAAGGTGTAGCTGACGAATTTCGACTGGCATCTCCATTATTATTCATGAGGAACAATAATCCCGCCTGTGGGTTGCTTTTCGCGATTGGGTGCAGCAAGAACCCCAAATTATAGGCACCATGGTTTTGCTGAGTGTCTCGTCTGGGGAGCCATACTTAAAAGGCCTGATTTTATTGCTCTAAAATCAGGCCTTTTCCATTCATCTGCGACGCTCAGCAAAACTTCATACACTTTTCAATAAGTACCGTTTCTGGAGCCTACTTTTTGAAAATGTGACTGGCGTCAATTCATCAACAATTGCACATTACCACTAAAAGAAGAGCATCATCGAATGCTGATGGTTTTCGGGCGCTGGTTCAATTCCGCCGCCCGCAGTCGCACACTGCTCTCACGAGACGGCTGTCTCGAGTGGACAAAGAGTACTTTTTCTGCTAACAATTGAATAAAGACCCCGGGAGCATACTGCGGGGTGCTGTAGTGCACGTCCACACGACAAGTGAAGCGCAGTCCGGGATGAGGAGCGTCATGCAGGACGTATTCACCTATGCCGATGAGCTGGGTCCGCTAAAAGTCATCCACGTGTATGAACCGTCCGTGTCCCTCAAGGCCGTGCTCGTGGTGGATAACGTGGCCATGGGGCCGGCGATCGGGGGGCTGCGCATGGCGCCTGATGTCAGCACCGAGGAGTGCTTCCGTCTGGCTCGGGCTATGACGCTCAAGAACGCCGCAGCGGGCCTTCCGCACGGCGGTGCCAAGTCCGTACTGTACGGCGACCCCAAAATGTCCAGGCCCGACAAGGAGAAACTGATCCGGGCATTCGCGTCATCGTTGCGTTCCACGCACGAATACATCTTCGGCCCGGACATGGGAACCGACGAAGGGTGCATGGCCTGGGTGAAGGACGAGATCGGCAGATCGGTCGGGCTTCCCCGTGAAATCGGCGGCATCCCGCTCGACGAGGTCGGGGCCACGGGATGGGGGATCAGCCACGCCGTGGATGTGGCGCTCCCGTTCTGTAATTTTCAGCTGTCCGGCGCGCGGGTCGTTGTCCAGGGCTTCGGCTCGGTCGGAAAGAACGCAGCCCGTTTTCTTGCCCGGAAAGGAGCACATTTGATCGCTGCGAACGACTCCCAGGGAACGATCCACAACCCCCAGGGACTCGACATCGAAAGGCTCATCGGGCTCAAGAATGCCGGCAAAAGCGTGATGGACTATTCGGAAGGCATGAAGCTCGCCCGCGACGCCGTGATCGACATTGAATGCGATATCTGGATCCCGGCCGCGCGGCCTGACGTTATTCACGAGGACAATGTGCACCGCCTCAAAACAAAGCTGGTGGTGGAAGGCGCCAACATCCCGCTCACCTACAGCGCAGAGGAGTCGCTTCACAAGCGGGGCGTTCTCTGTGTCCCGGACTTCATCGCCAACGCCGGCGGCGTGATCTGCGGTGCCCTGGAGTATCAAGGTGCCTCCCAGACGGCGGCGTTCCAGATAATCGAGGAGAAGCTGCGGTACAATACCCGGCTGGTGCTGGAGGAGTCCGCGAGCAAGAAGATCCTGCCCCGGCAAGCGGCGCTCCAGCTCGCCGTGGGGCGGATCAAGAAGGCCATGAGCTACCGGCGCTGGTCGCTCTTTTCGTCAGCCCCCGGATCCATCTGAGGCGGATAACACGCTTGTCGCTTGCACGGGCAGAGGGCGCAACGATTCGTTTTTTTGCATGCGTCGCGCCCCTCGCGATGCGGCAGTGCAGAGATTTTTTCATTCCCTCACCGCGGGGTGTAAGGGTTCGGTGACATCATGTATCACATCCGATTTCATGGGCGAGGAGGTCAGGGCATAAAATCAGCAGGCCGGATCCTCGGCACCGCCTTCTTTCACGAGGGGTTCGAGGTCCAGGACGCTCCACGCTATGGTGCCGAGCGCCGCGGCGCCCCCATCTTTGCCTATGTCCGCGCAGCCAGAAAACCGATCAATGAGCGGGGGGTCATCACCGAGCCCGACCTCATTATCGTTGCCGATGACAGTCTCATGCCCATTCCCGCTGCCGGCGTGCTGCTCGGAGCGCACGAACAGAGCGTTCTGCTGATCAATACCACGGAACAGGCCTCCACCTGGAAAGAACGGTTGCGCTTCCCCGGCACGGTCATTGCGCTTCCTGCCGCCGAAGAGGGGAAAGACCGCGCAGAGCTTCAGTATACCGGCGCTGTATGCACCGGTGCGGCCGCGCGGTTGGCGGGGGTCATCACCCGCTCCGCGCTCAAGCAAGCGATCCTGGACGAACTCGCTCCGCTGGGCGACCGGGTGATCGAACGAAACCTCGCCAACGCCCTTGACGCCTACGAACGCATGGCTGAACACGCGGGGTGTGTAACGGAAGGGCAAGGCGTTCCGGCAGACCCCTACCATCCCCCCGAATGGGTGGAGGTGCCCTTTGAAGACGCCCGCGTCTCAGCTCCCGCCATCCATGCGGCGGCGACGAGCGTGGAGGTGAAGACCGGCCTCTGGCGTACGCTTCGTCCCGTCATCGACCATGGGCGATGCAAGCGCTGCTGGTGGATGTGCACCACCTTCTGTCCCGACAGCGCCATGAGCATCGATGCCGAAGGTTATCCGGAGATCGACTACGATCATTGCAAGGGATGCCTGATCTGCTCCGCGCAATGCCACAACCACGCCATCGAGGCGATCCCGGAGCATCTTGCAGGGACGGGAAAGGCGGGGGGAGGTCGACCATGAAGCGCATGCTCTTGACCGGCAATGCTGCCGCTGCCTGGGGGGCGCGCCTGGCGAACGTGGAGTATGTGCCCGCGTTCCCGATCACGCCCCAAACCGAGATCATCGAGACCATTGCGAACTGGATCGACACAGGCGAGCTCAGCGGCTGCAGGATGGTTACCCTGGAATCCGAGCATTCCATGATCACCGCCGCAGGCGGCGCCGCGGCAGCGGGCGTCAGGGTGTTCACCGCGACGTCCAGCCAGGGGCTGCTCTACGGCATGGAGATGATCTACACGGTCGCCGGCTGGCGGGTCCCCTTCGTGCTCGTGAACGTGTCCCGGGGACTTGCCACGCCGATCACCCTGGAGCCCGACCACAACGATATCCTGGCCGCGCGCGACAGCGGATTCCTCCAGATCCACTGCTCCACCTGCCAGGAGGTCCTGGACAGCACGATCATGGCCTACCGTCTCGCCGAGGACGAGCGGGTGAGGCTCCCGGTGATCGTGAACATGGATGGTTTCTATCTCTCCTTCACGCGGGAGCCGGTGGAGATCCCGGACCCCGAAAGGGTGAAACGCTTCCTCCCCCCCTTTGATCCGGAGAATATCCGCTTTCTGAGCGGCAATCCCGTCAGCGAAGCAGTCGCGGTCCTGGGAGGATCACCCTACTCCTACTTCCGGTACGAGACCCACCTGGCTGCGATGAACGCCATCCCGGTTTTCGAAGAGATCAGCAGGGACTTTGCCGATGTCTTCGGAAGGGTCTATGAACCCGTTGAAGCATACCGCACCGAAGACGCTGAGATCGTCTTCTTCATGATAGGCTCCTTCGCAACAAAGGCCCGAGAGGCGGTTGACCGGCTGCGCGACGCAGGAAAGCCCGTGGGCCTGGTGAGGCCCCGGCTGCTGCGTCCTTTTCCCGATGATGCCCTCCGCCGGATCCTTGCCGGGAAGCGGGGCGTCGTTGTCATCGATCAGAACATTTCTCCGGGCAAGGGCGGCGTGCTCCATGCAGAACTGGCTTCCGTTTTGTACGGCAGGGCCGGTGCGCCGCGGGTGCTGGTGAGCTTCATCGCCGGGCTGGGCGGCCGCGACATTGCTCCCGAAGAGTTCTACGAGATGGCGTCGGTGACCGGAACGGCCGCTGAGCAAGGTACGATCCCGCCACCCCGGCTGCTGTACACGGCAACAGAACTGAGAGACGTGAGGAAGCTTCAGGCCATCGCCCATGTTGAGCGGAAAGGAAGGAGCACATGAACGATCCCGTCTTCAGGACCATGAAAGACCTCCCCTCCGTCCATCTTCTCGGAGCAGGCACGTCCATGTGCGCAGGCTGCGGGGGGCTTGAGATCCTCCACGAGATCTACGACCTCGTGGGCGAGAAGACCGTCGTGGTGAACGCCGCAGGGTGCATGACGCTGCTCGCCAACTATCCCTTCACCCCCTTCCGCGGTTCCTGGCTCTACACGTCCATGGCCTCGGCGCCTGCCGGCGCCCAGGGCGTGCGGGATGCCCTGGACATCCTGGTCGAAAAGAAGCGTATCAAGCC
>JAAXXJ010000351.1 GCA_013334545.1 Nitrospirota bacterium
CAACCACCTGTTCAAGCGCGGCGCAGAGGTCTTCTATGAGAAGGTCTCGGAGGTCCACGTCTCCGGCCATGCGTCGAAGGAGGAGCTGAAGCTGCTGCTGAACCTCGTCAGGCCGAAGTATTTCATCCCGGTGCACGGCGAATACCGCCACCTCGTGTACCATGCCCAGCTCGCACGGAAGGTCAACATACCCGAAGAGAACGTCTTCATCCTCGAGGACGGCGAAGTGATGGAGTTCAGCGCCGGAACGGCACGGCGCGCCGGCCGCGTACCTGCCGGCCGGGTCCTGATCGACGGCAAGGCGCCGGGAGGGGTGGACACGGTGGTGCTCCGGGACCGCATGAAGCTCGCCCACGACGGCGTGGTCATCGTGATCCTCGCCATCGAGCAGGCCACAGGCAGGGTGGTCTCGGGCCCGGACATCGTTTCCCGGGGGTTCCTGTTCGAGGACGCGTCGCAGGAGCTCCTTGCCGAAGTGAAGGACGTCGTCATGGACACGCTCCTCGTGATGATCCCCGAGGCCAAGGGCGACTGGTCGCTCGTCTCGGCGCGCGTGAGGAACAGTCTCAAGAAGTTCATCAACAAGCGGCTGGACCGCAGGCCCATGATCCTGCCGGTCATCATGGAAGTGTGATATGTTTATGGTTAATAGCTGGTTTTTGATGTAAAATGACGCTATTAAGGGTTTCCGAAGCACTACGGCGCGAGGTGACACATGAAAGAAAGAATCGAAGTTAATCGGAACATTCATTTTGGGAAGCCATGCATCGCGGGAACCAGAATTACCGTCCAGAGCGTGCTGGAGCTTGTGAAAGAGGGTATTTCTTTTACAGCGATCATCAAGGACTACTATGCGGAGCTGAAGGTAGAAGATATTCAGGCATGCATTGAGTATGCTATTGATGTTGTGGCGGCCGAAGAAATCCATATTTCAACTCCCGTATGAAGTTCTTTCTGGATCAAGATGTTTACGCGGCGACCGCCAGATTTCTGAGAGGCTTGGGCCATGATGTGGTTACTGCTTCCGAGGCGGGTTGCTCCCGCGCTTCCGATGCCGATCTGCTCCGCATGCGCGGGAACAGGGCCGGATATTGGTTACGCGCGACAGGGACTACGGAAGTCTGGTATTTGTGCAAGGCTCCGGTTCCGGCGTCATATATCTGCGTATTCTCCCCTCCACAGTAAATTCCGTCCATCAAGAGATCGAAGCGGTTCTGCGAGCGCATTCTGAAGAAGACCTCAACAAGGCATTCGTCGTCATTGAGCAGGGACGGCATAGATTCAGGAAGCTTTAAGTCCAGAGAAGGTCGACTCATGAGCACACAAACCTCGATAGAATGGACCGAGCAGACATGGAACCCGACGGTGGGCTGTACGAAGATATCTCCGGGGTGCCAGAACTGCTACGCAGAGACGATGGCGCGTCGACTGAAGGCTATGGGTGTTAATGGATATGCGTGATCGCATGGAGCAGAACGAGGAGATCACGGCAAAGTACATGAACGACAAGGACTTCAAGGACACGGTAGGCAAGCATCTGTTGAAGCAGGTGTATGATAAAATAAGGGAAGAACGCCACGACGATATAGGACGGTAACGCAACATGTCGAAAAAGTTCAACCCCCGGCTGCAGGCGGCGTACCTGGAAGTTGTGGAGAACCAGCTTGTGAACAATGACCCCCCGGAAACGCGCCAGACCTATGAGCGTCTGGTTCGCGAGGGACATTCGGAGAAGGACGCGAAGAAGCTGATCGGGGCCGCGATCGCTGCGGAGACCTACTGGATCCTGAAAGAGAACCAGCCGTTCAATCAAGCTCGGTTCGTTGCAGCATTGAATAAGCTGCCGAAGCTTCCGGAATAGAACTTCCCTCGATCAATAAGCCATGTTACAGATCCGCTGCACAAAAAAACTGCTTGATGACCTCGGGATCGATGCTTCGGCTCTCGCTGAGATCAAGCAGGCTGATTCGCTCCTGGGCAACTGGTATGCGAACGCGCTTAGGATCGGCCGGGAAAAGTGCGTGCTCGTGATGAATGAGAAGACGCTCTATTCCTTCATCCTGCCGTGGTCGTTCAGGAATGATGCCGGCAAATTTGCCCGGGCTTTTATCGATAGTCTCCGACCGGCGCTTGAGACGGAATGGATCGAATCGAACGATATAGCCCGGGTCATGAGCGAATATGACAAGATCGAATTCACCGCAACAGACAGCTAGCGGCTTCTCTGCTCCCTGAACGACCTCGCGCAGCAGTACGATTACTATGTAGCGGAGGCTGGCGGCGTCAAATCGAGCCACCTGGCAAAGGCTGTCGGGAAAGTGAACCAGACGCCGCAGCGGACGCTTGGCTGGCTTCATTCGAACGAGGCTCTGGAGCGGCTGTTCAAGGACAAGAACAGGCAGGGCGACGAGCCTCCGCGCAACGAGCCCGAAGATCACGCGGTGATCACGAAGATCCTGAAAAAGATCGGCTCGGGCCATACGCTGCACGAACTCTATGGGCTGTTCTACGGCTGCGCCGCCGCGACCCATCCGGTACCGCCGTCCGGTCATCTGCCTATCATCTTCGATCCTGAAACGGCTAAGTTTGAATCCGAGCAGGATGCCAAGACGCTGCTGGAAAAAATGTTGACCTTGTGGAACATGATCGCAACATGGGACCCCCAGGGCACGGATTTTTTCTTCCCGCCGACGAAATATCCGGTGACCGTCCATGGCGTCCTGACCCGGAGCGGAGATCTCGTGTCGTTCGTGCATTATTTCATCAAGGGGCTGGACGTGGGCCGCACGGAGGAGGGGGATTTTTCCGAAGATGCATCGGCAGCGCTGCAGTTCTGCCGAACGCTGGCACTAAGTCTCGCTGCGGGCGCCGAAAGAGCGCAGGATCCCCTCGAGAGCGCGGGCGTCTGGCTCCTGATAGGAGGGCTGCGTTTTGACTGAGGCAGCCTGAGCCCCTCTCCCTGATGCCGAGGATTCGCTTGTGCGGTTGATTTCTGAGACTCCGGAGGACGCGGTTCCGGCACTCGGGGAAATCTGCGGATCGCGTACATCGTGCACGCGGGTCATATCATCAAGCCTGAGCGGGTGCCGCGCCGTTTGGGCCGACAGCAGGCTTGTCGATATCGCAACGAGCATCAGAATTCGGGACAAGTAAGTCCTGTACATACGGTTGCCTCCTGATCTTGATTCCTATTGGGTCTATCAGTACTTCGG
>JAAXXJ010000352.1 GCA_013334545.1 Nitrospirota bacterium
CTCGAGGGGAGAGACCTCGACGGTCTTCGCCGTGAGCGCCACACCGTCGAAGCGTTTCGTGTATTCGAAAAGGGCCCTGTCGCCTCTTTTCTCCACGCCCAGGAGAATGGCAGAAACCTTCTTCTCAAAGCTCGGGTCGAAGGACTTCCCGCGGTTGACGATCCTCTTGAATTCCTTTTCAAACCCCTTGTCCGATGTCCGAACTATTTTCATTGCAGCGATCCTTTTCCCTGCAGAATCTCTCGTGGTGGCTCTTTTCGGAAAAACCCCGATGAGGATTCTTTGCCTCTACCCTCAACCCTCAGCCCTGCATCACCTATACTGCGTGAAGCTGAAGGGGTCGGCCACCTTTCGGAGGCTTTCTTCGATCTCGCTGTAACTCGCCAGGTAGTATTCCATCGTCTTCCCCGGCGGGACGGCCTTCTGGAGCTCCTCCATGATCTGTGTCGAAGGCTCGGCCAGGACGAGTTTGATGGTCTTCGCGCTGTTTTCCAGGACGATGATCTTGCGTTCCATGGCGTAACGCTCGCCGAGGACTTTCTGGAGCTGGGTATTGGGCTGGTAATCCTTCATGGACAGGATGGGCATGTTGAAGTGCTTCGACAGGGCCGTCAGATAGCCGCGGCTGTTGATATAGCCCATCTCGATGAGAAGAAGCCCAAGGGGTCTCGTGTGGCCCCACTTCTCCTTGATCTTCTTCTGCTTCGACAGGGCTTCTTCGAGCTGCTCGCGGGTGATCATTTTCTGATCGACGAGAATCTCGCCGATGCTCTTGCGCTTGTTGAAATAGTAAAGGGCACGGTTGATCTTTTCCTGAGGGACTCCGATCTCGAAGAGGATCTCGCCGAGGTACTTGCCGGGCTGTTCGTCCTTGATCTTCAACGCCTGGTCCAGCTGTTCCTGCCTGATGAGCCCTTTCTCGACCAGGAGCTGTCCCAGGGTCTTATCGCCGCCCGACTTTGATTTGATCTCCATCCCTGCCTCTCATTTCTTCGTTGTTCAATCCTTTGTGGGGATGCGCGAACGGACCGCGCCAAATTGATTTGGAGCAAGTTCCATGCCACGCGTAACAGGGCCCCTGGCTTGACTTGCGGCAGTGGGTATGAGAGCATCCTGCACTCAAGGGTTCAGGGCAAAGGGTATAGGGTTCAGGGAGGAAAAAGCAGGAAGCTCGCGCATTGAACCTTATCAAGAACCTTGCCCGAGTCTCAATTGCCGTCACCGGGGAATCAAAGCGTTTTGTCAGCAAACAAATTCAACCTCAAGGTCCTGCTTCTTCTTTCATCGGGCCATCTCGTCACAGACCTCTACCAGGGGGCGTTGCCGGTCATCCTGCCCTTCCTGAAGGCGAAGCTCATGCTGTCCTACACGGCGACGGGCGTCATCCTCCTGGTGGGCACCCTCACGTCGTCGGTGATCCAGCCCCTCTTCGGCTACATCTCGGACCGCAAGGAAAAACCGCTGCTGCTTCCCCTGGGGTGCCTCTGCGCGGGGTTGGGGTTTTCGATGCTCGCCTTGCCCGCGAGTTTCACCCTTGTGTTGCCGCTTGTCATCCTGAGCGGCCTGGGAATCGCTTCCTACCACCCCGAGGGGTTCCGGACCGCCCATTTCTTCACGGGCGAAAAAAAAGTCACGGGAATGTCCATTTTCTCCGTCGGGGGAAACCTGGGCTTCGCCATCGGCCCGCTACTGGCCCTTTTTGTGGTTCAGACCTGGGGCTTTGACCGCCTTCCCGTCATGGTCGTCCCCGCAGTGATCTTCGTCGCGGTCATCCTCACGTTCTGGCACGCGATCGCCCTGCCCCGTTCAGGAGAGCAAACCACCGTGGCCGGGAAGGGCACGGGAGCGGAAACGGCACAGTGGTTTTCGCTGTTTATGCTCATTGCGGTTGTGGTCATGCGTTCCTGGATCCAGGTCGGCCTTCTGACGTACATCCCTTTCTACTTCATCGACTACCTGAAGGGCGATGCGCTCCAGGCGGGATTCCTCGTCTCCACGTTCCTCGCCGGCGGAGCGATCGGGACGCTTGCCGGGGCGCCTCTTGCCGACCGGTGGGGGCATAAACGCTACCTGGTCCTGTCGATGCTTTTGTCCTCGCTCCTGATGCCCCTGTTCTTCGTCACGAAGGGGGTCCTGCTCTTCGTGGTCCTCGGACTGCTGGGGATGATCCTCATCTCCACCTTCTCGGTGACCATCGTCATGGCGCAGCACCTGATCCCGCAGGGCCTGGGAGTCGCCTCGGGTCTCATGGCAGGGTTTGCCATCGGCACCGGGGGGATCTGCGTGACGCTGCTCGGCGTGATCGCCGATCATTTCGGCGTCCCCGCGGCGCTGCAGTCCACCATGGCACTCCCTGTCATCGGCTTTCTACTGGCGCTGGCTCTGAAGTACAAACAAGGGGGTGAGGGCCGAGGGTAGAGGGAACAACCAAAGACGCATAAAGGGCCAGAGAATATGCTCACGGCCCTTTTATTTTGTTACCGGGTCCCTGACTCGACCCGCGACCCCCGCCCCTCGACCCTTCGTGGCGCGCCGCAAGCCTTCACTGCACCGGAATAATCACAAAAATTAATACGTCCCACACGGCGTGCGAGATCAGCCCCGGCCACACGGACCGGTAGCGCAAATACATGGCGCCCCAGAAGAGCCCGCAGATCAGGGAGGCCATGAAGAGCATGAAGTTGAAGCCGAAGACGTGGATGGCGGCGTAAACGAGCGAGGCAACGAGATACCCGACGGCCCTGCCGTATCGACCGCAGAAGCGCTCCTGCACAAACCCGCGCCAGAAGATCTCCTCGGCGGGCCCCACCCAGAAAAGCAGCAAAAGCCCGATGGTGAGCGGCGAGGCCTGTGCCCGCGTGCTGTAGATGCCGGCGATTTCCGGTCTGGCGAAATGGAACAGCTGTGTCGAGAGGGCATTGCCGGCCCAGAAGATCGCGTAGAGGATCAGGGCCGAAACAAGCCCGATGGCGATGTGGGCGGGCTTGAAGAAATAGATCTCCCGCAGACGGTCCTTCTGAAACCAGAGTCCCGCGCCCGCCAGCACGGCCGTTGCCATCGCCATGACGAGCCAGAAATTCAGGCGGGGGGCCGTCCACGGCGAGAACATGACGAACCAGAAAAAAGTTGCCAGGGCACAGAGCCAGATGACCGCGATCATCTCAGGAAGGTTCCGACGAGGATGGCAATCCCGAAGAGTGCGCAGAACGCC
>JAAXXJ010000353.1 GCA_013334545.1 Nitrospirota bacterium
CAACCCGGACATCGGCAGATATATGGGCCCCGGCGAGATCCGGATGTTCTATGAATGGAAGAAGTATGTCCTGGGGCTGACGGTGCGGAACAATTTCCGCATCGGCGACCAGAAGGGCGCCGAGCAGATCGAGTTCAGCTTTCCGCTCACCCGCAGGATCAAGGGCTATTTCCACTATTTCTACGGCTACGGCGAGACGCTCATCGATTACAATGCCCGCACGAACCGCGTCGGCATCGGCATCCTGCTGACCGACTGGCTGTGAACGGGGCAGCGAGCTGACCACCTGCCGCTCGTGCACTATTTCAAGGAGGCTGCAGATGACCGTACAACGATTCGCTTCCCGTTACCTGCAACAGGTGGCAGGCATCCTCCTCCTGCTGGCCGTTTGCGGTGGACTTGCGTGCCCGACCGTGTCGATCGGCAGTACCGAACAGGTCAAACGCCAGGCCGCGGCATCGGAGAACCGCGGGAAAGCCCTGGAAGGGGGGCCATGGCTGCTGCAGGAAGTGAACAGCGCGATCGTACAACTGCCTGCCGGCGAGAGGCAACCGTACCTGCTGTTCCAGCGGCTGGACGGTCGGGTGACCGGGTATTCGGGATGCAACGAATTCTTCGGAAGCTATGACCTGAAGGGAGACATGCTCACCTTCGGCCCACTCGGAATGACCCGCAAGTTCTGCTCGGACGCGGCAGGAGAAGTGGAACAGGCGTTTCTCGGCGTGCTGTCGAAGACCCGCGGCTGGCGCGTGGACCGGCAGATGCTGCTGCTGATAGACGGTGACCATATCCTCGCCCGGCTGCGGCGGGAGCGGCGGGGCGCGCAGCAGTAAGGCGACTGCCGCTTACCATGCCGATAGCCGGACGCGTGCAATAACGCCGCGGTCAGAGTATGCCATACCTTGTCCGTCCTCTCCGCTTCTGCTATGATGTGTCCAATGTTGTCTTCGGATATCGAGGCAGGTGTGTCGCGGCGAAGCAGGTCATCGAAGCCGGCTGCGCTGGGAAGCTCAGGATGATGAACACCGACGGATATACCCGTGGCATTCCCCTTCTTGGTCACCTTGCTAGCTGGAGAAACCGGATGAAACGAAGCATCTTGGCGATCGGCCTCCTCCGTTTCTTCATCGTTGCGTCACTGGCGTTCGCCCCCTCAGCTGTAGGCCACGCGGCCGCGGGCAACGGCGGGGCACCGGCTGCGGCGGGGGCGACCGCGACACTGGATGGGAGCAGCGAGAACAATGGAGCTGCGCCAGCTTCGGACCTGTGGACCCCTTCCTCAATCGCCGGGACGCACGGCGACATCATGAACCCGCAGTATCATTCCGACATGGCTGCGCGTTTTGCGTTGGCAGACGTTCAGCACGGCCAGGCTCCGATGCCGGACAACACTCTGGCCACGGGCGCGACGGGAACGGGCGGTGGTCTGCTGGGCTGGGCCTATGATTCCTTCGTGGACGGCGCGAGCATCATTCTGGGATACGGCGTCCGTCGGTCGAACTTCACCTTCACGCGCAAGAGCGACAATGCGAGCGGCACGATCGTGGACCGCGACTATCCCGCGTACTTCCTGATCTATTCCACGAAGCCTTCGTTCTTCGAGAATTCCCGTTTCGGCTATACGTTCATGATCAAGCTCTCTTCGTTCGATATGAACCAGCAGATCGCAACCGGTGCCGTGATCGGGGGTACGCCGACCGACGTCCATACGGACCTGCAGGGCATCATCGGGTATGCGGTCCCTTCTCTGTACTACCAGTGGGGAGAACATCGCTCCACGGGCACCTTTTTCCAGATCGGTGTCGGCCTTGGCCTTGCCACCACGACCTACAGTGGTACGATCGAGCTGCGGTCGCCGACGACAACGGAGGTCGCCAATGTGCGTGACCAGTCCTTTTCCCTCCATCTTGCCTGGACCACGTTCCTCGAGGCCCGTTGGCGCCACTGGGGAGGCTATCTCAGCATCATGCGCGCCCGACTTCCCGGGGAGACCTACGACACACAGTTCGAGGATGTTTCCCTCTATCTGGGCTACCGGTTCTTTTTCTGACCAGCAGAGAACGGACCATTGCGGAGGTGATGGTATCCGGCCAACGCGCTTGAAAACGCCTTTTCTCTGCGAAATACTGTGGATGCCTTGGCATATCGTGGTCAAATTTCGATTCCAGACTGCATGGTATGTACAGGTCGAAGAAGGTTCTCGTGAAATTACCAGGGTTTTCGGATCACGATTACTTCAGCACTTTAGGCATATTTTTGATATAGTAAGAATTGTATCCCCTCGAAAGATCAAGAAAGATCAAATGAAGCTTGTGCGAGCTTTTCCTGTCGTTCAGTTAGGAAATGACGTGGTGCCGTGCCGGATCAGGGAGTGCGCTCAGGCGCGTAACCATTGCATATCTGGATATCGTTCACACATCGTCTTGAGAGACGAAACAAATCCGTGAAAGGGGGAGAGAAACATGGTAAGACGTTTGCACATAGGCATTTCCATACTGGCGGTGACGTTCATCGCGAGCGGTTGTGTCAGCTCCGGCACGTTCAAAAAGATGGAAGCGGCAAAAAATGACGAGATCGCTACCCTGCAAAAGAACAAGGCCGACCTGGAGAAGCAGAAAGGTGACTTGGAGAAGCAGAAGACCTCGTTGGAGAAGGACAACGCGGGCTTGAAGCAGCAAATTGATTCTCTAACACAGCAGAACGCTTCGATGCAGAAGGAGGTCGGATCCTTGTCGCAGGAAAAGGCTGCTCTCGTCGCAGCAAACCAGCAGAGGCAGCAGCAGTATGAGTCGCTGGTGCAGGGTCTTTCCAAGGAGGTGGAAAAGGGCCAGCTCCAGGTGAAACAGTACAAGAACATGCTGTCAGTGGACCTGGCGGAGCAGATATTCTTTGACTCCGGCAAAGCGACATTAAAGAAGGAAGGCAAGGACGTATTGAAAAAGGTCGGTGATGCCCTGAAGGGGTATGAGAACAAGGTCATCCGGGTCGTGGGGCACACGGACAATGTGAAGGTGGCGAAGTCCCTACAGGCAACCTTCCCGACGAACTGGGAGCTGTCGGTCGCCCGGGCAACCAACGTCGTCCGTTATCTTCAGGAGGTCGGCATCCCGCCCGAGCGCATGGTGCCTTCCGGACGGGGGGAATACGATCCCGTGGCCCCGAACGATACGCCGGAAGGACGTCAGAAGAACCGCAGGATCGAGATC
>JAAXXJ010000066.1 GCA_013334545.1 Nitrospirota bacterium
CCATAACGCGCCTCGAGGCTTTCATGCACCAGGCACGGGCGTACCATGGTGCGAAGAAGGTATAGCGAGGCATGATTTTGCCACAGAGGACTCAGAGGGCAGTTCATGAACGCATATTCGCAGGCTAAAGCCTGCGGCTACCAGATGCTGTTCTATTAAGCTGTTTCAAGGAAGCCGCACCCTTTCGAAGGGGACCCGTGACGTCAGGTGTCATGGGCCCATCCTACATCTGGTCAGTTGAGCGGAGCCGACGATGAAAAAAGTGCTGATCACCAATGGCCTGAAAGACCTGTTCCGGGAAAAGGGCAGCTTGTTCGACCGCGCGGAGATCATGGTGCTCGCAGCGGCCACGAACGACGAGATGCTGAAGATCTGCAGAGAGGAAAAGATCGACCTCATCGTCACGCAGCTTGACCTGCCCGGCCTCAGGAGCGAGGAATTCTTCAGGATCATCAGGAAAAGGGATGAACTCAAGGGCCTGTCCACGATCATCTGCTGCGAGGACACCCTCATCAACCGGGAACGCTGCAAACAGTGCAGTCCCAATGCCGTCGTTACCCTGCCGGTCGAGCCTGCCCTCCTTCACCTGAAGGTGCAGCGGTTCCTCAATATCGCACCGAGGATGAACTACCGGGCCGCGCTCGCTATCGGCATTGAAGGCAAGTTCAAGAATACGCCGCTCCAGTTCTGGACGGAAAATATCAGCGTCAGCGGGATGCTCATCAAGGCCGAGGAGCCCCTCTCCATAGGCGACGGGATATTTTTCTCTTTTTTTCTTCCCAGCGGAACGCACGTCACCGGATACGGCGAGATCACACGGGTTGAACAGAAGGAAGATACATCCAGTGCTTTTCTGTATGGGATCAAGTTCACAAACATCACGCCGAGCGTCAGATCGGCGATCGAGGCGGAAGCTAAAAAATATAAGCGCTGATCGCACGGACAGTTATGCATTATCGCGCCTCATATCAGGAGGCCGGATCAAAAAGTGGCGCAATGCTGTCAGAAGGACGGGTCGAAGCTGAGTGCCGGTGTTGTGACCGAAGATGGTTCCATGCAGCAGAAGGGTGCCAATCTCAGCATGTCGATCAAGAACATGAAATCGCTCGACAACACGAATGATCCCCGGTTCTGCATCGGGAAAAAATGACGAGGAGGACCATAGCCTGGATCAAAATCTTACAGGCTCTGTCCGGGGCATGAGGAGGGAACCATGGTCCAGAATAAGATCGTCGTGCGCTTCCAAAACGGGTTCGTCATGAAGGGTTTCACCGCCGATTTCATGCCGAACAGGGATGTGCTCCACCTCACACCGGGCAATGCGCAGCCGGGATCGCCGCCGTTGAAGGTCTATATCAAGGACTGCAAGGCCCTGTTCTTCGTCAAGGACTTCGAGGGCGACCCCACATACAACGAAAAAAAGGAGTTCGATCCGACGAGGAACCTGGGCGGCCGGAAGATCAAGGTGGTCTTCAAGGACAACGAGACCCTGATCGGGACGACCCAGGGCTATCAGCCCGACAGACCGGGGTTCTTCGTTTTTCCCGCCGATCCCAAGTCGAACAACGACCGCAGTTTCGTGGTCTCCACAGCGACGAAGCAAGTGTCGTTCATCTGACGAAAAGGACGGAGCGGCAAGGATCAGATGGGATCGGACGTGAATCTGTAGTTATCGAAAACCTGCCGCGAGTTTACCATCCCGAGGAGATTTTGTGGAGCACCGTCCCGCCAGCACCTTCCGCCGCGTCTTCAGCCTGCCGGTCATCGTGGCCGCACTCGGCTACTTCGTCGACATCTACGACCTGGTGCTCTTCAGCATCGTGCGGGTGCCGAGCCTCAAGTCGCTCGGTGTCTCGGGTAAGGAGCTGACCGACTACGGCGTTGACCTCCTGAACATGCAGATGGCGGGCATGCTGGTCGGCGGGATCATCTGGGGCATCCTGGGCGACCGGAAGGGCAGGCTCAAGATCATGTTCGGTTCGATCTTCCTGTACTCCATCGCGAACATGGCGAACGGGATGATCTCGTCGATCCCGGCCTACTACGCCCTGCGTTTCATCGCCGGCATCGGCCTTGCCGGGGAGCTGGGCGCGGGGATCACACTCGTTTCCGAGGTGCTGCACAAGAGCGTTCGGGGCTACGGCACCATGCTCGTGGCGTCCGTGGGCGTGTCCGGCGCAATCCTGGCGAACATGATCGCCAAAGCCTACGACTGGCGGGTCGCCTTCATCATCGGCGGCATCCTCGGCCTGCTCCTGCTCATCACGCGACTGCGCGTGGCAGAGTCAGGCATGTTCCGCGCCATGGAAGAGAAGACAGCTATGGACAGGGGCAGGATGCTCGCGCTCTTCACGGACCGGAAGCGCTTCTTCCGCTATCTCAACTCGATCCTGATCGGCGTCCCGATCTGGTTCGTCGTCGGCATCCTGATCACCTTCTCGCCCGAGTTCGCGAAGTCCTTCGGCACGACCGGGCCGGTCTCGGCAGGGAACGCGGTGATGTTCTGCTATCTCGGGCTCATCTTCGGCGACCTGTCGAGCGGCCTACTGAGCCAGGTCCTGAGGAGCAGGAAGAAGGTGATCTTCCTCTATATGCTCCTGACCATCGGGGCAGTGGCCTGCTACTTCCTGCAGGGCAGCCGCAGCCCGGAGTTCTTCTACGGCGTGTGCTGCGCGCTCGGTTTCAGCGTCGGTTACTGGGCCGTCTTCGTGACGGTTGCCGCCGAACAGTTCGGCACGAACCTGCGCGCTACCGTCGCCACGACGGTGCCCAACTTCGTACGCGGCATGGTCGTGCCCATCACCCTGCTGTTCCAGTATTTCAAGCCGGACCTCGGCCTCGAAGGAAGCGCCCTGACTGTCGGGACCATCTGCACGATCGCCGCGTTCGTCGCGCTGGCGTCGCTGGAGGAAACGTTCCACAAGGACCTGGACTATTTCGAGGAGTTCCTGTAGGGTTTTAATGGAAATAAAGGGCATTGGATCAAGGCGGATAGATCCCGGTGCATTCCCTGCATCCTTGTAACCTTGATCTTGCCAAGCCGCTCTTATCACTGTCCAATCGCCTTTCGTCTTTTGCTTGATCTATGAACGATAAACAAAAGAAGAAGCCATCAACGAGGAAGCGTGGCACGACCGCATCGCCGTCCCTGTTAAAGCGGAAGGTCGGCGCGAGAAAACCAGCGTCCGCATCGAGGGCGAAGCGGATCGTGTCCCCGCGGGACCTCGAGGCCCTGTTCCACGGGACCTTCGACCTTATTACGCTCGGGATCGGGCTTCTGGCTCCGCGCGGCCGCTGGATCCGGGCCAACGAGACGCTCTGCGAGATCGTCGGTTACAGCAGGAAGGAACTGCTTGCAAGGTCCCTCCTGGACATCACCCATCCCGAGGACATCACGGATGTTCAGACCAGCTTGCACGAGGTCCTCATGGGCGGAACTCAGGCCCGGTCGCTCGAGATCCGTGCGGTCCGAAAGGACGGCTTTCCGGTCTGGATCAGCCTGACGCTGTCGCCGGTGCGATATGCTGCAGGCCGTCTCCGGCATTTTGCTGTGGCCGTAGAGGAGATCGGCAACCGCAGGCGGATGGAGGACGGGCTCCGGCTCTTCCGGACCGCCGTGCAGTCCCTTCCGCTCGGGATCACTATTGCCGACCTGGACGGCAAGATCATCTTCATGAACGCCGCCGAGGCAATGATGCACGGCTACACCGTGGACGAACTGCTCGGCAGGGACGTGCGCCTGCTTGCGCCGCCAATGCGGCGGAACGAGCCGACCCTCCGGGAGCTTATGGCCCGGAACCTCATCGGGAGCAGCCCTTTCACGCGGGAGGCAGTGAACATCCGGCGCGACGGCACGCTGTTCCCGGTGACCATCAGCTCGGTGCCGGTTCGCGACATGCGGGGTACGCCGCTCGGGCTGATCAGCGTGTCCGAGGACATCACGGACCGGCGGAACATGATCGAGGCCTTGCAGGAATCGGAGCAGCGGTACCGAGGTCTCTTTGAAAGCGCCAGCGACGCCATCGTCGTTGCCGACGGGGGGACCGGCATTCTGACGGACTGCAACGCGAAGGCCTGTGAGCTTTTGGGCGCGATCCGGGACGAGATCATCGGCATGCACCAGACCAGGCTCCACCCGCCCGAGCAGGAAGCGGAGTACCGCCAGCGTTTCAGCGAGGTGAACGAGCAGCAGCGGACAGGGATATCCGCTGACAGCATCGTTTGCCGGAAGGACGGGAAGCGCGTCTGGGTCGACATCAGCTCGAGCGTCTTCGAGAGCGGCGGCCGGAGATTCATCATGGAGGTCTTTCGTGATGTGACCCAGCGCAAAATTGCCGAGGAGCAGCAGGTCCTGTGGGTGAACCAGCTTCGGGAAAGCGAGACGCGGTTCCGCGAACTGGCCGACCTCCTGCCTCAGCCGGTCTTCGAGACGAACGTGCATGGTGTCCTTCGATTCGTGAACCGCAGCGCCCTGGAGCGGTTCGGCTACGGCCTCGAAGACCTGGCCGGCGGCCTGCACGCCCTGCATATGATCGCGCCTGACGACCGCGAGCGGGCGCTTGATATCATCCAGCGGCTTTTCCGGGGCGAGCGGACCGGCGCGAACGAGTACCAGGCGGTCCATAAGGATGGCACGACGTTCCCCGTCATCATCACTTCGTCCCTGATCTCCCGGAACGGGAAGCCCGCAGGGCTGCGGGGCATCATCACGGACATCACGGACCGGAAGCGGACGGAAGAGGAGGTGCGCCGGAGCCGCGAGCGGCTCCAGCTCCTTATCGACCGGATGCCGTTAGGGTTCATCTTTTGGAACCGGGAATTCAGTGTCGAGCTCTGGAATCCCGCCGCGGAGACGATCTTCGGCTATTCGGCGCACGAGGCCATCGGAAAGCACGCTGAGGAACTGATCGTGCCGCCGGAGGCACGCGACCACGTGGCGGCCGTGTGGATGCGGCTCCTCACGGGGGATACGACCGCGCACAGCGAGAACGAGAACGTGACCCGGGACGGCAGAAAGATCTTCTGCAGCTGGTACAATACGCCGCTCCGGTCTACCGACGGGACCGTCACCGGCGCGCTGTCCATGGTCCAGGACGTTACCGAGCGCAGGAAGATCGAGAACGCCATCTCCCAGGCCAAGCAGGACTGGGAGAACACGTTCGACACCATTACCGACATGATCACGATCCATGACGAGAACTTCAACATCATCCGGTCGAACAAGGCTGCCGCCCAGATCCTTGGCCTCTCCTGGCTCGAGATAGGGAAGGCCAAATGCTACCAGATGTACCATGGCACCGATTGTCCG
Source organism: Nitrospirota bacterium (assembly GCA_013334545.1). GTDB lineage: Bacteria > Nitrospirota > UBA9217 > UBA9217 > UBA9217 > JAAXXJ01. The sequence continues at coordinate 5,309 of JAAXXJ010000066.1, forward strand.
CCTGAGAACTGCCCGAGCTGCCGGAGCCTGGTCTCGGGAGAACCGAGCGTCCACGAGCTGTATGAACCCCATCTCGGCAAGCATCTCGAGATCCGCGCCATCCCGCGCGTTGAACCGGGCGGGAGGATGGTTGGCCTGATCCACGTGGTGCGGGACATCACCGAACGCAAGCGGGCCGAGGAAGAGAAGGCGAAGCTGGAAGCGCGGCTCCGGGAGGCTCAGAAGATGGAAGTGATCGGGAGCCTGGCTGGCGGCGTGGCCCACGAGGTCCGGAACCCGCTGAACGCCATCATGGCGCTCACCGACGCGCTGGACCAGGAGGTGGGCGGCAATCCCGAATACAAGACCTTCATGATGCACATGCGGACGCAGGTGGACCGGCTGACGGCGCTCATGAACGATCTCCTGGAGCTCGGCAAACCCGTGGAGCAGTCAAAGCTGCGCGCCGAGCCCCTGGCGGAGATCGTAGCGATCTCCGTGGACGCCTGGAAGCAGTCGAAGCACGGAAAGGGCCGGGAGGTCGTGGCATCCCTGGTCGGGCCCGCGGAAAGGACCTACATCCTTGCCGACGCCAAAAAGCTCCAGCAGGTGTTCATCAACCTGCTGGACAACGCGGCGCAGCACAGCCCCGAAGGCTCGCCGGTCCGCATCGAGGTCCCGCCACCGGCGGGCGGGAAGGCCGAGGTGCGCGTGGTTGATCAGGGCGCCGGCATCCCGGCAGACATCCTGCCGCGCGTCTTCGACACCTTTTTCACCACGCGCCGAGGCGGCACCGGCCTGGGTCTCAGCATCGTGAAGCACATCATCGAGAAGCACGGCGGGACCATCAACCTCGCGAACAACGACCCGCAGCCGGGATGCACGGTCTCGGTCGTGCTGCCGGTCCTGGAGGAGATGTGATGACCGCAAAGACCATCCTGATGGTGGACGACGAACCGGCGGTGCTGTTCGGCTATGCCCGGTACTTCGCGAAGGCGGGGTACGAGACCGCCGAGGCCGGAACACTTGCCGAGGCCCGCAGGGCGGTAACATCCCGCAGGTTCGACGCGGTCCTGCTGGACCTGAACCTCCCGGACGGGAACGGCCTCGAGTGGATCCGGTCGCTCCGTGAGGAACAGCCCGAGATCGCCATCATCGTCATTACCGGCCAGGGTGATGTTCCCACGGCCGTCGAGGCGATGCGGCTCGGGGCCGATAACTTCCTGGTGAAGCCTGTGGACATGGACGGGCTCCATGTTTTTTTACGTAAAAGCCTTGAGCTTTCCGCGCTCCGGCGGTCCGACCGGTTGACGCAGCGTCTGAAGAAGCAGGACGAGGAGCCCTGCTTCGGCCAGAGCCCCGCCATGGACAAGGTCAGGGAGGGCCTGGCCCTCATGGCGGAGAACGATTCCCCCGTGATACTGCAGGGCGAGACCGGGACCGGCAAAGGCGTCTGCGCGCGCTGGATCCACGGACACAGCGGCCGGAAGACCGGGCCGCTGCTCGATCTCAACTGCTCCACGCTTCAGGGCGACCTTCTTGCCAGCGAACTCTTCGGCCACGCCAAAGGGGCCTTCACGTCAGCGCACCAGAACAAGCAGGGCCTGATCGAGGTCGCCGACGGGGGGACCCTGTTCCTCGATGAGATCGGCGACATGGACCTGCCGGTGCAGGCACAGCTCCTCAAGGTCATCGAGGAGAAGACCTACCGGCGGCTTGGCGAGACCCACAGCCGGCAGAGCGATTTCCGCCTTATCTGCGCCACGAACCGCGATCTCGCCGACGAGGTGAAGAAGGGACGGTTCCGGAACGACCTCTTCTTCCGCATCAACCTCTTCCCGATCATGCTGCCGCCGCTCCGTGAGCGTCCCGCAGATATCGCCGAGCTCGTCGAACACTTCCTGTCGCGTTCAGGATACACGGTCGATCGGGTCCCCGCCGAGGTGATGGACCTGCTGCGGTCCTATACCTGGCCCGGGAACGTACGCGAGCTCAAGAACGTGATGGAGCGGGCCGTGCTGCTTGCCCGCGGCGGAGCACTTGCGCCGGAGCACTTCCCGGGGATCGGCGCTGGCGAGACCGGCGGTCAAAAGCGGCCGAAGGGCCTGAAGGACCTCGAGAAGGAATATCTCCAGACCCTCATCAGCGAATCGGGCGGCGACATGAAGAAGGTCGCCGATGCGCTCGAGGTTTCCCGCGCGACCCTCTACCGGAAGCTGAAGGAGCTGCGGGAAGGCAGGTAAGCGAATGAGGGCGGTGAACGATGCAAGAGGGAGCTGAAATGTCTCGGTTAGGCTTTCCTTTTCACAACCGCGAAGCACGCCGGGGAAACTGGTCCTCGATCCTCGGTGAACAATAATGTTGAGGTCTCGTAAGAGAATCAACAATCAACCTTGTTGTGACCCCATTCTTGTCATTCCCGCATCGATTCTGAGCGGGGATCCAGCCTGACATAAAAAAATGCTGGATCCCCGATAGAAGCGTTCGGGGAGGGCGGTTGAAGCGCGTCCCCTCTTCCCGGTAAAATACCTTTTTCTCATTCAGATCGCGTATTGTCTCATCGTCGCCGGTCCTCCCTTCCATGACCATCCTCGCCACCCCCGCTGGCATGCAAACACTATCTCACGCATGAGACTGTCCCCTGTTTCACTGGTGAGACTTCCTCCCGGGCTATCTTGACATAACCCATTGAATAATAACGGTTCAGGCCCTTCTCTCCCGATGGCATGCACCTTGCTCTTATGATGATCATGAGCGCCTGTCCAAAGGGAGAGTTTACCATGAACCGGAACATCCTGCTTGTCGATGACGAGGTGGCATTTCTGCTTCCCATGAGAAAGATGCTGCATGGACCGGGGATCCGGGTGGATACCGCCGAGACCTACGAGAAGGCAATCGAACTCCTGAAAGCCGCCGATTATGACGCGGTGATCGCCGATATCCGCCTCGGCGGCATTCTGTCCCGTGAAGGCCTGGCAATCCTGGATTTCATCAAGGGGCGCGACGGCAACACCAAGGTTATCATCATGACCGGATTCGGCGGCCCCGATGTCATGAAGGAGGCCTATCACCTCAAGGCGGATTACTATTTCGAGAAGCCGGTTTCGTACAAGACCCTGTCCCTGGCCCTGAGCGAGCTGGGAGTGACGGACCATGAGAACGCCTGACGATCGTATCGGCAGCATTTACAGCCTCATGCTCCGGGGATTCTACTCAACGGCGTTCCAGCCCATTGTCGATACGGGTTCGGGACAGGCCATCGGCTATGAGTCGCTGCTCCGGGGCCCGGAGGACACGCCGCTGGCGGATCCCAACCGTCTCTTCAACGAGGCAGGTTATCTGCCGGAGAGCGTCCGACTCAAGCTAGACCGCGCCTGCATCGACTCGGCGGTCAGGACCGGCAGGAACCTGCCGAACGACGCCCTGCTCTTCATCAATATCCTGGGCTCGACGCTCATCCAGCTGACCTCACTGCTCGGCGAGTTCATTGCCTTGCTGGGCATGCTGAGGATCGCCCCCGGCCGCATCGTCTTTGAGGTTTCGGAAACAACAAGCTGCGCGATGACCGAGGACCTGGTACGGTGCATCCGTTGCTTGCAGCAAGCCGGCATCCGCGTGGCGCTCGATGATATCGGCGTCCGGTCCCCCTATCTCTATCATCTGCTCTGCCTGGAGCCCGAGTTCCTGAAGATGGACCGGATCTTCGTGCATGACATCGACCGGAATCCACGGAAGCAGCTTCTGGTGGACAGCATGGCGCGCATGGCCGAGCGCATGGGCGCCCGGCTTATAGCCGAAGGGATCGAAACGGCAGACGAGTTCTCGACCATAAAGGCGCTGAGCGTCCCTATGTCCCAGGGGTACTATCTCGGCCGTCCCCGGCCAGCCGGTCAGTGGCTGGCGGCAGGCTGCGCTGGGTCGGGCATGAGAGCGGTGGGCTGAATGCCGCAGCAAAAGGAGATCGCGATGAATGCATCGACAGTTCCTGCATTGACCCAATACCTGACCTTCCTGCTGGGAGACGAGGTATTCTCCCTGGAGATCAGCAAGGTGCGCGAGGTGTTGGATTATACGATCGTCACCCGGGTGCCGCGCATGCCGGCATATCTGCAGGGCGTGATCAATCTCCGGGGGAGCGTGGTCCCGGTCATTGACCTGCGGCTCAAGTTCGGGATGCCTGCAGCGGACGTGACCGTGAGCACCTGCATCATCATCGTTGAGGCGATCGTCAACGACGAACAGGTGATTCTGGGCCTGCTCGCTGACTCGGTCCAGGAAGTGCTCGAGCTCGACCAAGAGAGCATCAAGCCGGCTCCCCGCATCGGGACGAAGCTCGATACCAGGTTCATCAAGGGGATGGGCCGCCAGAACGACCGGTTCAACATCATCCTCGATCTCGACCGCGTGTTCTCCTCTGACGAGATCGACCTGGTTCAAGAGCTCCGTGAGGCCGCCGAGGTGTCCCCGCGGCAGAGCGCGTGACCGGTCCGCGCGACGTCGCGCATTTGCTGGCGCTGCCCAAAGTTACCGGGAGGTACCTATGAAGTTCTTCCACATTGACGTAAAGTTCAGAACAAAGATACTCTTCATCATCGGGCTGACGCTGGCGGGCATCGTCGCGGTGATCACGCTCTCGCTTTTCACGATGAAGCGGGAGCTTTTCGAGGACCGGAAGGTGAAGACCAAGCATGTCGTGGAGTCCGCGTTCGGCGTGCTCGAGTACTATGACGGGCTTGTGAAGGAGGGCAAGATGACCGTGGCGGAGGCGCAGTCCGCCGCCGTGAAGGTCGTCAAGGGCCTGCGCTACGAGGGCAAAGAGTATTTCTGGATCAATGACGACAAGACGCCGGTCCCGACCATGATCATGCACCCTACGGTGACGAGCCTGGACGGCAAGGTGCTTGACGATGCGAAGTTCAACTGCGCCACGAGCCTCCAGGAGGGTACGGACGGGGTCATCCGGAAGACCGACGGCAGGATGAACCTCTTTTCCGCCTTTGTGCAGGTGGCGAAGGCAAGCGGACACGGGTACGTAGCCTACAACTGGCCGAAGCCCTTGCAGGGCGGCGGAGCGACGAAAGAGCTCTATACCAAGATGTCCTACGTGAAGATGTTCGCGCCCTGGGGCTGGGTGATCGGGAGCGGTATCTATATCGACGACGTCGACGCCGTTTTCTATAAGGAAGCGGTCAAATACTCGGTCTTCGCAGGTATCATCATAGCGCTCATTCTTGTCGTGAGCATGCTGATCACCCAAAAGGTCATCGCTGCGCTGCACGAGGCGGTCCGGGTTTCCAATCGCCTGGCCGAAGGGGACCTGACCGTGGACATCGCCATCCGGAGCCGCGACGAGACCGGGCAACTGCTCACGTCGATGAAGAATATGGTCGGGAAGCTTCAGGAGATCGTGGCGGGCGTGAAGGCGGCGGCCGGCACCGTGTCGGAAGGCAGCGGGCGCCTGTCCGCGGGCGCCGAAATGGTCTCGCAGCGGACAACGGAGCAGGCGGCGTCGGCCGAGGAGGCGTCGTCGTCGGTCGAGGAAATGCACGCAACGATCAAGCAGAACGCGGACAATGCCATGATGACCGAGAAGATCGCCCTCAAATCGGCGGCGGACGCCGAGGCAAGCGGCAAGGCGGTCGCCGAGGCAGTATACGCCATGAAGAACATCGCCGAGAAGATCACGATCATCGAGGAGATCGCGCGCCAGACGAACCTGCTGGCCCTGAACGCCGCCATCGAAGCTGCCCGGGCAGGCGAGCACGGCAGGGGGTTCGCCGTCGTGGCCTCCGAGGTGCGGAAACTCGCGGAGCGGAGCCACACGGCGGCCGTGGAGATCGGCCATCTTTCCGGCTCGAGCGTGGATGTGGCCGAGCGCGCCGGAACGATGCTCACGAAGCTGGTGCCCGATATCCAGAAGACCGCGGAGCTGGTGCAGGAGATCACCGCTGCCTCCCGGGAGCAGTCCTCAGGCACGGACCAGATCAACGCGTCGATCCAGCAGCTGAACCACGTGATCCAGCAGAACGCCGGGGCTGCCGAGGAAATATCCTCCACGTCCCAGGAGCTTTCCTCACAGGCCGATGAGCTGCTTAAGACCATTTCCTTCTTCAAGGTCAATGGAAACGGCGGGACCACCGGTCCTGCGTTGCCGCCTTCACCGACAAAGGTCAGGGCGCATGACCTCGTGCAGACCGCCCGTCCGCGTCAGCCGCGGCCCGACATGGCCTATGCCCACGCGGGAAGCAGGGCGGCGGGTGTTCACCTCAACCTGGGAACGCATGGAGGAGGCAGCGGCAAGAACGGGAAGAACGGCGACAGCAGGGATGCGGAGTTCGAGGAATTCTAGAGGAACATCGGCGCCATATGGGGATGGCCGGCCGGTCCCGGGGAGGCATGAGGACCTCGGGGCCGGCATTCGTTCCTGAAGATCGGACGCTGTGCCCCGCCAGCACGGAGACGGCGCTAGATGACGTGCACGAGGGCACGAATGCAGGAAGGGCTTGCTCGGTCATCAGCGGAACGCTCTGCAAGGGCGTGGTGCAAGGGACCTTTGCCAATAAATGCAAGAACTGCGAGATCTGCGACTTCTACCAGCTTGTGCGGAAGGAAGAGGGTCCCAATTTCATCTTTTCCATCCTCCTGCTGAAGCTACTCAGAAAGTACCCTTTTCTCCTTGCACGTTCAAATAGCCAGGCTGGCCCGGGGATTGCGGCATCCAAGTACTGACAGCTTGATGCTGCAATCGTCAAGGAAGCGTCATGCTCATCGCTCGCTCACCTTGGAACGAACTACAGGGTGGCGTTCGCTGCTGGATTGAGGTCGAGGCTCGACCGGTCCCCGCGCTGATAATGAAGATACCCCGCCAGCCCCACCATGGCCGCGTTGTCGATGCAGAGATCCATGTCCGGCAGACTGAGATCCAGAATGATCAGATCCGGCGATTGGGTGGCCGCCAACGTCAGGCCCTCCTCCCCGCGCGAGGCGGTCGCTATCGCCCGTCAGCATCCCGAACGGTCGGTGGTATTCTTCGCCGCCGGCTTCGAGACCACCATCGCCCCGGTGGCGGCGATGATCGCCGAGGGCTTGCCGTTCAACCTCAGTATTCTGCTGGCCGG
>JAAXXJ010000354.1 GCA_013334545.1 Nitrospirota bacterium
TGGTGTTTCTCGCCGTCGGTTTCGAAACCACCGCTCCGGCCAATGCGATGGCTGTCCGGCAGGCGGCGCGTGAAGGAGTCGCCAATTTCAGCGAGCTGGTGAGCCAGGTGATGGTGCCTCCTGCGATGCGGGCGATTCTCTCCTCGCCCGGTAACCGGGTGCAGGGCTTCCTCGCCGCCGGACATGTTTGCGCCATCATGGGGTGGGAGGAGTACGAGCCGGTGGCCGAAGAGTTCGGAGTTCCCATCGTACCCGCCGGATTCGAACCGGTCGATCTGCTTGACGGCATTCTGAAGGTGGTTGAAATGCTCGAAGAGGGGCGCGGCGGCGTGGTGAACGCTTACGGGCGGGTGGTCAGCCGCGAGGGCAACCGCGAGGCGCGGCGTGTCATGAACGAGGTGTTCGAGGTGGCAGACCGTCCGTGGCGCGGCATTGGCGTCATTCCGAAGAGCGGCCTCGTGCTGCGCCGGGAGTACGCCCGCTTCGACGCCGAAAAACGTTTCGACGTGGGCCACATTGCCCCGCAGGAGTCGCCCCTGTGCAGGAGCGGCGAGGTGCTTCAGGGCCACCTCAAACCCTCCGACTGCCCGGCTTTCGGACGGGAATGCTCCCCGCAAACCCCGCTCGGAGCCACGATGGTCTCCTCCGAAGGAGCCTGCGCCGCCTACTATCGGTATCACCGCCAGAGCTTATAAAGGTTGATCTTATGGGAAACAATATCCTGACCAAAGAACTCCTCCTGAAATCGGTGGTGGAATGGAATGCAGCGAGGAGAGCTTATCCTGACATAAGACCTGACCTTAGTTGCGAAAATCTCAACGCGGCAAAACTTAATGGAGCAAATCTCGATGGGGCAGATCTTAGCGAGGCAGATTTAAGTAAGGCTGATCTAATGGATGCTCATCTGAGCGGAGCAGTCCTCCATAAGGCATTTCTCTGGGATTCAATCCTTAAAAGGGCAGATCTCAGCAGAACAAACCTCATATATGCACGTCTCAGCGGAGCAGACCTCAGTGGTTCAAATCTTTTTGGCGTAAATCTCAGCTTCGCGGAGCTTGACAATGCAAATCTCAGGGAGGCATGTCTTAGTTGGGCAGACCTTAACGGGGCTGACCTAAGTGGAGCAAATCTCACTGGGGCAATAGCAGGACATACATTGTTTGGAGCCATTGATCTCAGTGAGGTTATCGGATTGGAATCTATGCGGCATCATGTACCATCAACCATAGGAATCGATACCATTTACTTATCGGAGGGGAAAATCCCGGAAGCTTTTCTTCGAGGCTGTGGCGTACCTGATAACTTCATCGAGTATGCCCGCTCACTGACAGCCAAGGCTTTTGATTACTACTCCTGCTTCATCAGCCATAGCACGGCGGATAAGGTGTTTGCGGATCGTCTCCATGCCGATCTTCAGGCAAAAGGAGTTCGGTGCTGGTATGCTCCGCATGATATGGAGGGCGGCGAATATGTCGATACCCAGATTGACCGGGCGATAAAAGTCCACGAAAAGGTTCTTCTTCTACTTTCCGAGAACAGCATCAGCAGCAGCTGGGTGCAACGGGAGATCACCAAAGCGGTCAAGCGTGAAGAAGCCGAAGGAAAACGGGTGCTGTTTCCTGTCAGTCTTGTCGATTACAGCACGCTCGAAGAGTGGGAGTTCGTTGACAGCAAGGGCCGAGATCTGGCGGAGAGGATCAGGAAGTTCTACATTCCGAGTTTCAAGGGGTGGGAACATGACAATGCGATCTATATGGCAGAGTTTCCCAGGCTGCTGAAGGCGTTCCAGGACAAAAGCAAACTTTAACAGACTTAATTCCATACCACAATGCAGCTCAGTTGTCCACGTCCTCATATGAATCATCGTTCTGTCCAGATGGCCCATGGGGCAGGGGGCAGGCTTTCGCAGGAGCTCATGAAACAGGTGTTTGCGCCCCGTTTCAGCAATTGTTTTCTCGATCTGATGGACGACCAGGCCAAACTCGATCTCCCTTCGGGCAGAATTGCGTTCACGACCGATACCTATGTGGTCACTCCCTGTTTTTTCCCCGGTGGCACGATAGGAACGCTCGCGGTGAACGGAACGGTCAACGATCTTGCCGTCGGGGGTTCGAATCCGCTCTATCTGAGTGCGGGATTCGTGCTTGAAGAGGGATTTCCGCTCGACGATCTCGAACGCATTGCCGAAAGTATGGCTGTTGCCGCACGCAATGCCGGCGTAATGATTGTGGCAGGCGATACCAAGGTTGTACAGAAAGGTTCCTGTGACGGCATTTTCATCAATACATCCGGAATCGGTCTGCTCCGCGATGACGTTTCTCTCTCCTGCCGCAACCTGAAGCCCGGCGACAGCATTCTGCTTTCCGGCAGTGTCGGCGATCACGGGATGTCGATCATGACGGCACGGGAGGGACTCTCTTTCCAGTCTTCAATTTCCAGCGACTGTGCTTCACTCAACCGGATGATCGCGGCGGTGCTCGATGAGGTTCCTGAGGTGCATGCCATGCGGGATCCTACCCGAGGCGGCGTTGCTGCCGTTCTCAACGAACTGGCAGTTTCATCCTCGGTTGGCATCGATATCGATGAGACCGCCATCCCGGTTCGGGATGAGGTGCGGGGCGCATGTGAACTGCTCGGTATCGATCCCCTTCATGTCGCAAACGAGGGAAAATTCATTGCAGTCGTTCCGGCACAGTCAGCCGCGAAGGCGCTCGATGTGATGCGGCGTTTCGATGAAGGACGACAGGCAGTTCCTGTTGGATCGGTTACGGCAGATCATGCCGGAATGGTGGTTATGCGGACAGCCTTCGGCAGCAGGAGAATCGTCGATCTTCCTCTCGGGGAACAGTTGCCGAGAATCTGCTGAAAAGTTATCGGAAATAAGAATAATTGTTGCATTCCTGCCTTGTTGGTATTATCGTTGTATAACACACTGGATCATCCCCCATGATAATCCGTTACCGTACAGAAAGAGAATAGAACTTCTATGAAAGGAATCATTCTTGCAGGCGGTTCCGGCACCCGCCTTTACCCGATTACAAAGGGTATCTCCAAGCAGCTGCTGCCGGTATACGACAAGCCCATGATCTATTATCCGCTCTCTGTGCTGCTGCTTGCCGGTATTCGCGATGTTCTCATTATTACGACGCCCGAAGACCAGCCGATGTTCATCAGGCTGCTTGG
>JAAXXJ010000067.1 GCA_013334545.1 Nitrospirota bacterium
GCGGCAACGATACAATACTCGGAAGGCATTCCGATAAACAGGGAGGAGCACATGGCGCTTATCACCTGGAGCGAAACACTGACGGTCAACATCAAGGAGATCGATGAACAGCACAAGAAGCTGATCGCCATGGTCAACGAACTTCATTCGGCCATGGGCTCGGGCAAAGGCAAGGACGTTATGGGCAAGACCCTCGGCGGTCTGATCGACTATACGAAGACGCATTTCGCCTTTGAAGAGCAGCTCATGAACAAGTACGCCTATCCCGGCTATATCAGCCACAAGGCGGACCATGACGCGCTGACGAAGCAGGTCGCGGAACTGTACACGAAGTTCCAGGTGGGAAAGACCCTCGTCACGGTCGAGGTCATGAACTTCCTGAAGGACTGGCTCACGAAACATATCCAGGCAACGGACAAAAAGTATTCTTCTTATCTGAACGGAAAAGGGATCATCTAGCAGGTTGTTGAAAAAGGCCTCATAGGCTGTCATTGCGAGAAGCGTAGGCGACGAAGCAATCTCGTAGTGCATGAAAAGAGTAATGACGAGATCGCTGCGCTTCGCTCGCAAAGACCCCTAAATCGTTTTTCAACAGCCTGCTAAAGCAGTTGACGCGCGCGGCACAGGGAGAAAGCAGGCATCATGACCGTTAAAGTGCTCATTGTAGACGACTCGGCGTTCATGCGGAACGCGCTCACGAGCATGCTCTCGTCGGACCCGGAGATCAAAGTGATCGGTACCGCGCGCGACGGCATGGAGGCTGTCGAAAAGGTCGCACTGCTCAAACCCGACGTGGTGACCATGGACGTGGAAATGCCGCGCCTGGACGGGCTGGCTGCCCTCAGGCTGATCATGGAGCAACACCCCGTGCCGGTGATCATGGTGAGCTCCCTCACGGCCGAGGGCGCGAAGGAAACGCTCGATGCGCTCGATGCCGGCGCCGTGGACTTCATCCCGAAGAACTTGTCTGAGCTTTCTATCAATATCGTGAAGATCAAGGAACTGCTTCTGGACAAGGTGAAGCAGATCGCGAAAAAAGGCGTGGCGCTCAGAAAACGGAAGCCCGCGGGGGCAGCAACCGTCCACTATGCGCTCCCCGCGACGCGCTCCACGGGAGAGCGAAGGGTCGGGATACTGGCCATCGGGTCATCGACCGGCGGGCCGCGCGCTTTGCAGGAGATCATTCCGCTCCTGCCGAAGGAATTTCCCGTGCCGATCGTGATCTCCCAGCATATGCCGCAGAACTTCACCGGCCCCTTTGCCGAGCGTTTGAACCAGCTGTCCAGGGTCGCGGTCAAGGAGGCTGCGGCCGGAGACCAGCTGAAACCCGGTCTGGCCCTGATCGCCCCGGGCGGGTGGCACATGCGCATCGAACGAAAGCGGTCGCTTGAGACCGTCGTCACCCTCGGCGAAAGCCGCGATGACCTGATCTACCGGCCGTCGGTGGACGAACTGATGCTGTCCGTGTCGGAATGCTTTCCCGGCAGGGCACTCGGCGTCATTCTGACCGGCATGGGGAATGACGGCGTGCGGGGCATGACGGCGCTCAAGAAAAGCGGGGGCCGCATTTTCGCCCAGAATGAGGAAAGCTGCGTGGTCTACGGCATGCCCAAAGCAGTGGTGGACGCGGGCATAGCAGACAAGGTGCTGGCCATTGAAGAGATGGCCGGAGAGATCATAAACGCGGTGTAGGCAACGCTGCGCTGGACGCAGCGCAGCGGAAAAGAGGAGGATCGGATCATGAAGATGTCATTATCCTACAAGCTCTATGGTTCCGGAGGAGTGGTCATGCTCGCGCTCATCCTGGTATCGGCGCTGTCCTGGTACAGCCAGCGGTCCCTGATCCAGGGCTATGTCATGCTTGCCGAGGGCGACGGGGCCCAGGTGGAAGCAGCCATGGAAGCGATCAACCGGCTCGGCTCCGCCATGCATGCATACAAGAGCTACTTGATGCGGGGCGAGGAAAAATATATCGACCAGTTCCGCGAACATATCAAGGAAGTAGCCGTGCAGATAGATACATACAAAAAACACCTCGATGGGAATATCGAGGAGACGCTGCACGACACCGCGCTGAAGGCCTACAACGCTTACCGGGATGCGATCGACAAGCTGATCGAGGCCCGGAAAAAAAGCGCGGATATCGTCGTTCTGGACCGATCGCTCTCAACCGGCGCTGACATGCGGCTCCGCCTGGCGCTCGAGGAGATGGACGAGGAAGTGGAAAAGAACTACGAAGTGAAAAAACAGGCGCTCGGCAAGCGCGCCGAGCGGCTCAGCCTTATCCAAATGATGGTCACGGTCGCCGCGGTCATCGCCGGCATTGCGCTCTTCACAGTCATCATCCGGTCCATCCTGAAAGCGGTGAGCGCTGTTCAGGAGGCGGCGGACCGGGCCGCAAAGGGCGACCTGACCACGAACGTCGCCGCCGGCAACGGCGACGAGATCGGCGCCATGGCGGAGAGCTATAACAAAATGAGCGCGAACCTGAGGCGCATCGTCGGTGAGATCAATACGGCGACGAACGCGCTTGCCAGCAGCTCCGAGGAATTGTCCGCAACGTCCGACGACATGAACAAGGGGGCCCAGCAGCTTTCGTCCCAGACCGAGCAGGTGGTGACGTCAATGACCGAAGTCTCCCAGACCATCATGGACATGGCGAAGAATGCCAGCAGTGCTGCCGATGCCAGCAAGAACGCCTCGGAAACGGCTGCAAAAGGGAAAAAGATCGTCGACAGCACGGCGGACGACATGACGCGGATCGCAAAAACCGTGCAGGAGGCCGCAGGTACGATCGAGGAGCTCGGCAGGAATTCGGCCCAGATCGGCGAGATCGTGGTGACAATCAACGGCATCGCGGACCAGACGAATTTGCTGGCCCTGAACGCGGCGATCGAGGCTGCGCGGGCCGGGGAGCAGGGCCGGGGGTTCGCCGTCGTGGCCGATGAGGTGCGGAAGCTGGCGGAGCGGAGCAGCCAGGCCACCAAGGACATTGCCCAGCGGATCTCGGCCATCCAGGCGGCAGCCGGAGAGTCCGTTGACGCCATGAAGCGGGGCAGCGATGAAGTGGACAGGGGCGTGGCCCTTGCCCGGGAAGCGAGCGCCTCTCTCGACACCATCGTGACGGCGTCGGCGAACGCCATGGACATGGTACAGCGCATCGCCGCCGCCACGGAACAGCAGTCTGCGGCAACGGAAGAGGTCACCCAGAACATGGAGAGCATTTCCGGCATCACCAAGCAGTCCTCCGCATCGACGGAGCAGATCAAGGGCTCTGCCGCCGAACTTGCGCGGCTCGCCTCAAGCCTGAAGGAGATGACCGCGTTCTTCAAGAGTTAAAGCGTCACGGTTAAGCACCAAACGGCGCCAAGCCGAATTCAGCCTAAAGGAGGACAGTAGCATGAAGAGAATCGTTGGAATGTTGGTTGTAGTGAGTTTGTTGGTCGTGAGCGGCGCATTTGCCGCGGACAAGGGAACCCCGGCGGAGGCAGAGGCCCTTGTCAAGAAGGCGATCGCCTTTTACAAGGCGAATGGGAAGGACAAGGCCTTTGCCGAGTTCTCCAACCAGAAAGGGCAGTTCATCGACCGGGACCTGTATATCTTTGCCTATGATATGACCGGCAAGTGCGTTGCCCATGGGCAGAATGCGAAGCAGATTGGCAAGGACCTGAGCGACCTGACCGACCCAGATGGAAAACCCTTTGTGAAGGAGCGTATCGAGATCGCCAAGACAAAGGGCAAAGGCTGGCAGACCTACAAGTTCTCGAATCCCACAAACAAAAAGATCGAGGACAAAACAGCGTATATTGAGAAGGTGGATGATTTCATCATAGGATCGGGCGCGTACAAATAGGACCGCAAGTATGTTCCGCGCCCTTCGCTTCGTTGTGGAAGAGGGCGAAGGGCGCGGGATGCAGCAGTAGAACAAGATGCTACCAATGGATGGTCACGATGATCATGCGCAAATGGACAGTCCACGAGCCCACTTACGCATGGACATCCTGGCGGAATCGTCTCAAAGAGAAACACGTGTATCGCGTAATTAACTTTCCCTTAAGGAGAAATGTTAACATGAAACTGACCTTATCAAAAAAATTGTACGGCTTGATCGGTGCGATACTTGTCATCCTGACGCTCGTCTCGCTCATCGCGTTCTTCAGTACGCGTTCGATCATATCCCAATACCACAACCTCTCCGAGAGAGACGGCGTTCAGCATGAATTCAGCCTGGAAGCGGCGAACCAGCTCGGCCTCGCGGTCCAGGCCTTCAAGAATGAGCTGATTCGCGGAGATGCTGCTTCGGAAAAAGCTTTTGAAGAAGCAACGGGAGTGATCGAGGAACAACTGAATGGCTACGAGTCAGTATCGAGCAGTTCGGAAGAGACGAAGCTTGTAGATGACGCGCGAAAAGCACTTGAGCACTATCGCGGCGCATTTATAGAGCTCGTCAGGGCCCGGGCAAGAAGCGCCAATGCCCTGGAAATAGATAAGGCACTGGCGGAAGGCTCAGATAAAGCTTTGCGTCTAGCGATCACGAAAATGCAGGAATTGGCAGTAGTTAATTATAATGCCAAGAAAAAGATGGTCAACTCCCGGACCGACCGTATCAACATTTTCCAGATCGTACTTGCCCTGCTTGCAATAGTTTCCGGCCTGATCGCCGGCAGTATCATCACCAGGAAGATCATCTCGTCGATAAGCGCGGTAAATGCCGTCGCAAAGCAAGTGTCCCAGGGCGATCTGTCCAATGAAGTGCCGGTCACGAGCAATGACGAGGTCGGCGAGATGGCAACAAGCTTCAATGCCATGCTGAAGAACGTCCGTCGCGTGGTGGAGCAGATCAACACCGCCACCGGCACGCTTGCTTCCAGCTCCGAGGAACTTTCCAGCACGTCCGAGGACCTGAGCAAGGGCACCAATGAGCTGGCGACCCAGACCGAGCAGGTCGTGACTGCCATGACCGAGGTGTCGCAGACCATCATGGACATGGCAAAGAACGCGTCCCAGGCGGCCGACGGCAGCAAGACCGCATCCGATGCAGCTGCAAAAGGGAAGGCGGTCATTGAATCCACCACCGCAGGCATGAGCTCCATCGCGACCACGGTGCAGGGAGCGGCCACAACGATAGAAGAGCTCGGCAGAAGCTCTGCCCAGATCGGCGAGATCGTGGCGGTCATCAACGGCATTGCGGACCAGACGAATTTGCTGGCTTTGAACGCAGCCATAGAGGCCGCCCGGGCCGGCGAGCAGGGCCGGGGTTTTGCGGTCGTGGCCGACGAGGTGAGGAAGCTTGCAGAGCGCACCAGCCAGGCGACGAAGGACATCGGCCAGCGCATCACCGCCATCCAGCAGGCGGCTGCTGAGTCCGTGGACGCCATGAAAAAGGGAAGCGACGAGGTGGACAAGGGCGTTGGCCTTGCCAACGAGGCGAGCGGATCGCTCAATTCCATCGTGATCGCGTCCAGCAGCGCTACGGACATGGTCCAGCGCATTGCGGCGGCAACGGAAGAGCAGTCGGCCGCATCCGAGCAGGTGTCGCAGAACATGGAACACATCTCGGACATCACCAAGCGCTCCGTTGCCGCCACGACGCAGATCACCCAGTCCGCAGAGGGCCTGGCGCAACTCGCCGCTGAACTCAAGGAAACAGCGTCGTGGTTCAAGATGAACGGAGCACGCGGATAAGACAGCAGCGGGAAAGGCAGGATCCTATGCGATTTACTTTATCAACAAAACTCTACGGCATTACCGGTGCCATCCTCGGCATCCTGGTGGTGGTGTCTGCCATCACCTACGTTGGCCAGGAGGCTGTCCAGACCGATTTCAAGGAAGTCCTTTCGATCAATCTCGGACAGCGTGAAGCCACTGTCGACGCACTGGAACAGCTGGGAAGGGCGATACAGGCATATCGGAACCACATTATACGGGGCGATGAAGCGACGGTCGCGGCATTTCATGAGTTCACGGCCGAGATCCGCAACTGCATCGAACGGTATGAGATAACCGCTGAAAGCGATGCTGAGCGGGACCTGGCAAAAAAAGCGAAGATCGAGCTCGCATCCTACGACAAGATCATGGATGCGCTCGTGGTGCTTCGCAAAAAGATCAGCGATCCCAGGATCGTGGACCTTGAGACCGGGCAAGGCCACACTCAGGGGATCCGTGATGCCTTGAATGCCATGGACAAAGAGGCAGAGAACGCATTTACGCTCAAAAATCAGAAGATAAACGCCTTTGCCGCGCGCATGCGCCTGGTGCAGATCGTCCTGGTGCTTCTTGCCCTTCTTGCGGGCGTAGCATTGAGCGCCTGGACCATTAAAGGGATCCTGCGGTCAGTGCGGGAGGTCAAGGCAACGGCGACCTATGCCGCAAAAGGCGACCTGTCCCATGAAATTCCGGTCCATACCAACGATGAGATCGGCGAGATGGCGGAAAGCTTCAATGTAATGATGCAGAGCATCAGGAAGATCGTTATGCAAATCTCCCAGTCAACGACGTCGCTTGCCGCCAATTCGGAAGAGCTTTCCGCCACGGCGAACGATATGAGCAGGGGTTCCAATGAGCTTGCGAGCCAGACCGACCAGGTCGTGACCGCCATGACCGAGGTGTCGCAGACCATCATGGACATGGCCAAGAACGCGAGCAACGCGGCAGAAGGCAGCAAGAGCGCCTCGGATATGGCCGTCACGGGAAAGCAGATCGTCGATACGACGGCGGAAGACATGGTCAAGATCGCGAAGACGGTACAGGAGGCCGCAGGCACCATCGAGGAGCTCGGTAGAAGCTCGGCCCAGATCGGCGAGATCGTGGATGTCATCAACGGCATCGCCGACCAGACGAATTTGCTGGCCTTGAACGCCGCCATCGAAGCGGCGCGGGCCGGAGAGCAGGGACGCGGTTTTGCCGTAGTGGCCGATGAAGTACGGAAGCTGGCGGAGCGCACGAGCCAGGCAACCAAGGACATCGGCCAGCGCATCACCGCGATCCAGCAGGCCGCCGCCGAATCCGTGGATGCCATGAAAAAGGGGAGCGATGAGGTGGACAAGGGCGTCGGGTTTGCGAGGAAGGCGAGCGCTGCTCTCGACTCGATCGTGACGGCGTCGACCAACGCCATGGACATGGTCCAGCGGATCGCGGCAGCCACGGAACAGCAGTCGGCAGCAACCGAAGAGGTCACTCAGAACATGGAGCATATCTCGGAGATCACGAAGCGCTCCGCCGGTTCCACGACACAAATCACCCGGTCCGCCGAAGATCTGGCCAAACTTGCCGGAGGGTTGAAGGATATGACATCGTGGTTCAAGATGAACGGGGCGGGGCGGTAGTACAACGGATTATTTTATGCGAAACGGCGGGGTTTGGTTCAACCCAGCCTATTATGTTAGGCAGCGCAGGAGGACACTATGGATACAATAGCAATTCACACCGACATGCTCCAGTTCGTCACCTTCAAGCTCGCAGGCCAGAAGTATGCCGTCGAGATCCTGAAGGTGCAGGAGATCAACAACATGAAGGACATCACGCCGATCCCCAATGCGCCGGGGTACGTCGAAGGGGCGATCAATCTGCGTGGCAAGGTGATCCCGGTCCTGAACCTCCGCAAGAAATTCCATATGGAGGAACTCGCAGTGAGCGAAACCTCCAAGATCATCATCATCGATGTCCGCGGCATCATCATGGGCGCCGTCGTTGATGCGGTCTCTGACGTCCTGCGCATATCCTCTGATGTTGTGGAACCGCCGCCGGCGGTGTCGTCGAATATCAAGTCGGAGTTTATCCGCGGCATAGCGAAACTGCCGCAGGAACTGGTGATCCTGCTTAATATGGACAAGCTGCTCGATAATGATGAGCAGCAGGCGGTGTTCGGGACGACGAAGTGAAACAACCGTAGGACCCCTTCAGTGAAATTCATTCCGGAGGAGAAGACAGTGAAGATCGTCACGCAATTTAGAATAGCGCTCGGCGTCCTGGCCGTGTTCGCCGGACTTAATGCATTTGCGGCATTCTTTATGCCGAACAGCACCCTGATCCAGACGGCTGCCTCGGGACTGGGGGTCTGCGTCATGGTCTACCTCGTGATCATGACCTACACCAAACTGGAGCGACCCTTCACGCTGATCAACCAGTACTCCGAGCGCATTGCCAATGGCGATCTCACCACCGAGATGCGCTACACAGGGAACGATGAGCTGGGCACGATGGTTAAGAACTTCGAGGCAATGCTCGCGGCGTTGAACACCGTGATCTTGACGGTCACCGCTTCGGCGAACAAGATCGTGTCGACCGTTGATGTGCTCCTGGGCCGCTCGGACAAGACCGCCACGAGAGCAAGGACCCAGGCCAGTCAATCCCAGCAGATCGCCACGGCCGCCGAGGAGATGAGCCAGACCATCACCGACATAGCTCGAAGCGCCACATCCTCGGCGGACACCTCGATGCTGGCGCTCGATGCGGCGAACCGAGGACGGGATGCGGCAAAAAGCTCCGGCGAGACGATCCAGCGGGTGTACGATGCAACCACCGCGCTCTCGACCATGGTCGAGAAGTTGAACAACCGCGTCGGAGAGATCAGCGGTATTGCCACGGTCATCAAGGGCATCGCGGACCAGACGAACCTGCTGGCTCTGAACGCGGCTATCGAAGCCGCCCGTGCCGGCGAGCAGGGACGAGGCTTCGCCGTGGTAGCCGACGAGGTGCGCAAGCTCGCTGAACGCACGATAACGGCGACCGAAGAGATCACCGAGAAGATCAATTCGGTCCAGTCGGAATCCCAGCTGACCATGCAGTCCATGGAGCATGCATCGAGCGAAGTGGTCCGGGCGACCTCGGAGATCAAAGGGGTAGGCGAGGCCCTCATCCTGATCGTCACGTCGGTCCAGAAGGCGCGTGACCAGATCACCCAGATCGCGACATCGGTCGAAGAGCAGTCTTCCACGACCGGCGAGGTGGCGACAAACATCGAACAGACAGCCTCGATCGCGAAGGAGATGGAGACCATGGCCTACGAAGTATCTCATGAGGTGAACAGCCTCATCAGCGTGGTCGAGGAGATCAGGACCGCCGCGGACAAGTTCAGGGTCAGAGGTACGGAGCTCATGATCATCGACCGGGCGCGGACGGACCATCTCCTGTTCATGGAGAAGATCCACTCCCATCTCAAGGGCGAGACCCGCATCGATCCGGCCGCGCTCCCGGACCACCACACCTGCAGGTTCGGAAAATGGTATGACTCCGATGCGCGGAAGCACTGCGGCGGCACCCCGGCGTACGAAGCGATCGACCGCCCCCATGAGCGGATCCATGCGCTGGCGAAGGAAGCAGTGAACGCGTCTACCGGCGGGGATGCGAAAAAGGCAGAACAGACCTTCCTCGAGATGAAGGGCCTCTCCGCGCAGATCGCGAAGTATCTTGAGGAGATGAAGCAGCAGTGCACAGCGATACGCTAAAGCGCGCTGCCTGCCGATGCGGATAACGACGGCCATACGGCCCCGCGGACGTTGCACGCACGTCCGGGATCCCGTGACGCCCCATGCCAGGATCCTTTCCCTGGCCGCGGACGCTGTCTCCTCGTGGAACTCGGACAATCACGCGCGTGCAGAGTTCGATATCCCGTGAACTGAAAGAGGTCTCAGGTGCGATCGCCTCACGCCTGAATAAAATGAAGACCGAAAGCAGTGAAAGAAAGCAGTCGTAAAATAAATGTACTGGCGGCATGCGCAGTTCTGCAGGAGGTGCAAATGAGTACAGCCGGCAATAAACTCAGGGACATGAATCTGAAAAAAAAGATCTACCTTCTTTTCGGAGCGCTTGTGATCACCACCATCATCGGATTGGTCCTCGGCCAGGTTTCCTACATCAGGGTGAAGGTGGGAGGACCCGTCTATACGGAGATCGAACGGGACCTACAGATGGCCGATGACGTGGCCAAACTTCGCGCCAACCTTGCCTTTGTCCGAGCATCGCTCCTTACCATGATCATCGAAGAAAGTCCGGCGACCAAGGTGCAGCTGAAGGAGGATATAGCAGTTTTGTCGGTCCGCGTGGACGAATTGTTCGATTCCCTTGAAAGCACCCTCAAAACAGCGGGCCAACCGGCAGTCGTTTCCTCACTTGCCGATGCGCGGAAAGCGTGGACGGCGTTCCGGGACACGCTGGACAGAGAACTGATCCCATTGATCCTCGCGAACAAGACCAAAGAGGCCATGGCCCTTGCCCGGGGCATACAGGCCGAGCGATATATGGTGTTTGCCGCATCGACCAAGGAGGCTGTCGATCATTTTCGGGCCAATGTCCCCGCGAAGGTCAAAACGATCAAGCGGGAGGCTGATATTCTGCAGTGGCTCTATGTGGTTACCGCAGTCGTGTTCATCCTGCTGAGCTTTGGTCTCACCCGCTTCTTGACAGCGACCATCATTGATCCGGTGGTGCTCGTGGCGAACAAGTCGCGGATGATGGCCAACGGAGATTTTTCGCCCGTGGAGATCAGGGTAAAAGGGAAAGACGAGATCGGGCGGATGGTGGATGATTTTACCGTTATGTCGGCACGGATCAATGAAATGGTCTCAAGCATCAAGACCAACGTCATGACCCTTTCGAGCTCGTCTGAAGAGCTTTCCGCCACTGCTGAAAGTCTGAGCAAGGACGCCCAGGAACAGTCCCATCAGGTCAAGCAGGTGAGCGAGGCGACGGTGCAGATGGCGCAGACCATCGCCGATGTGGCGCAAAACGCCACAAGCGCGGCGGAGGCTGCGGAAAACTCAGCAGACACGGCTGATGGCGGGAAAGATATCGTGGGCATGACCGGGGAAGGCATTGTGAGCATTGCGGAGACGGTGAAGGATGCCGGAGTGGCCATAGAACTGCTCGGCAAAAGCTCGGCGCAGATCGGCGAGATCGTGGCAGTTATCAACGGCATCGCGGACCAGACAAACCTGCTCGCCCTGAACGCGGCCATCGAGGCGGCCCGGGCCGGTGAGCAGGGCAGGGGCTTTGCGGTCGTGGCCGATGAAGTGCGCAAGCTCGCGGAACGGACGAGCCAGGCAACCAAGGATATAGGGCAGCGCATCACGGCGATCCAGGCGGATACGCAGAAATCCGTGCTGGCAATGCGCAAGGGCGCGGAAAAGGCGGAGAAAGGCAAGGGTTTGTCGAGAGCGGCCTCGGAGGCGCTCAACTCAATCGTCATCGTTTCAACGAGAACCAAGGACATGATCCAGCGGATCGCCGCAGCCACCGAGGAGCAATCCGCCACGTCCGAGGAGATCACGCGGAACATGGGCGCCATCTCCGACGTCATAAGCCACTCGGCCGAGGCGACGACGCAGATCAAGCAGGCGGCGCATGGACTGGCAGTGCTGTCTTCGGAGATCAACGATAAGATATCATGGTTTAAAATGAACGGGCGCGGGTGATCCTGGCAGCGTGGCAGCGCTCTGATTTGGTCGTCATGCCGGGCACGTCTTCGTTCTGAACAGCAGGTAGGCGCGCTCCTTGCAGCTCGGGAAAAACTCCTTGTAAGACAAACCTGTTCCATATGGGTGCGTCCTTTCGTTCCCCTCAGGGCGTGAAAAGATCATGTCTGATCGGGGTGTTTTCCATAAGCCAGCCGTCTACGTATCTGCTCCCCGATGAAAAAAAACGTCATACGTTCGGTACAGGTGCGAGGAGGGCGTATGAAAGTCACGGTTCCGGGATGCTGTTGTTCCTTGTTTGCCTGATGCTGTCGCCTCCTCCCTCTGCTGCCCAGGGGACCCTGACCGGGAGCGGCTGTTCTGTCAGCGTTCCGGTGCATCTGGCCGACCTTGCAGGGGATTATGAAAAAGAGCGGCGTCAAGGTCCTCGTTCTTGGCGGGGGCAGTATCAGGGGCCTTGCGGACCTGCAGGAGGGCAGGGTGGATTTTTGCCGCCTCGTGCAAATCAAAGACCGCGGATGATCCTGAGGATCTTGATATAACCGCGACCGGGGATGCCCTGGTATGTATTGTGCACAGGTCCAATCCGATCGATTCGATCACCACACCGACGATGTTCTTCTTGCCCAGATCTTTTCCATGGTGCGGTCCCCGGCGCCTGACGCTATGGAATATTTCAAAAAGAACCAGCGGCCGCATGCTCATTATTATGTTAAGGCAGGCCCTGGATCGATACTGATCACCCCGTATTCCTCGACACCCATGACGTCAGGATCAGGGACATCCTGATCGGCTTCGTGCGGCTCAGGATCCCGACCGAACCGGTCAGCTTTGCCATTCGAAATGCCGTTTTCAACAACATCCTTGCCGCGCCGATGGTTTGCCA